>DASQQR010000282.1:0-10812 GCA_035643335.1 Anaerolineales bacterium | reverse complement strand
CAAGCGCCAAAAGGCTTCCAGGGCCAGGTCTTCCGCCTCGGCTCGCTCACCAACCAGCCTGAAAATCACGCCGTACACTTTCGGCCAGTGTTGGTGAAACACGGTCTCGAAGGCGGCTTGATCTATCTGCGAGCGGGCGGTGTTGCGGTTAATTTCGTCAGTCGTCACGGTCACCGGTGATTCCTGCTAAGATTACCTCAAGTGCTCATTACTATAACACCGCTTGCGAGGAAAATGTGACAGAGGGCCCAAAAGGTATTGAAACCACTTGCGTTTGTGTGGTGGGCCTGGTGCCACCGTCCCAACCACACAGACCCGGTAATATCTTTCAATTCAATGGCTTCAGCACTGCCAACGCTAGGCCCTGGATACAGAAGGGCTGGTCATCGCGCTCCCCTTTGAGTTCATCCGCTCCGAATTCGCATTCTTCGTGTTTTGGATTGGTACTTTCCGGCATCAAAATCACCTTTCCGTCTCGCCTGCGGAAACGCTTGAGAGTTGCCATCTCATCGATTCCGCGGATCTCTGCCGCGATGATGTCGCCGTTATCTGCCGTGTCCTGCCGGCGCAGGACTACATAATCACCATCTTCAATACCTGCCCGGTTCATGCTGTCGCCGGTCACTTTGAGCAGCATCATCGTCTCGGGGCTTAAATTTACGGAGCGACTTGGACCCCGAAGATTTTTGATGAAAAAGGCCTTATCGTCGATCCAACCGCGGGTCAGCTCGAGGAAAGAGCCTGTGAATTGGGGGATCGCTTTGGGACCTCCAGCGGGGATTTCGGAATAGACCGGCAAGGTACGCAGAAAGTCGGTAAAGGGCAAAAGCTGGCGCTCTTCTTGATCCAGAGCAAGAATTTCTGGCGTCTTTAGAGCAGCGCTTTCCCGTTGTTCGATAGGCGCGGCGAGCTTGAAAACTCCCAGAACGACCCCAAATATACGATAAGCAAGGTCGGTGTCCGGTGAGAATCCAAATGTGGATATCTCGGGGTCTGAACTCTGCGGCTGCAGCACGCACCGAGCTTTTTCCTCCCGGAAGGTTTTGAGAACTGCGCAGTCATCGACGCCATCGACGAGGGCCGCCACCATGTCCCCGTTCATTGCCTGGTTCTGGTGACGCAGCAAAACATAATCTCTGGGAAGTATGCCAGCTTTGTCCATAGAACGGTCGGCGACCTTTACGATCACGTAACCGGATCGGGCGCTGAGACTGACGATGCGTCTCGAACCGCGCAGATTGTAAAAAAAATATTCCTTTTCGATGATGCGGAACTTGTCCAGTGAGGGCTGAAGTTGGAGATCTCCTGCCTTGTTCGGGACCGGGCCAACTCTTGAGGGGATTTCATCGAGAATTTCAATCGACTTTAAAGATCCGCATTGAAGGACCGCCCTGCATAGATATGGTTCGCCTGCGTTACCGGTAAGTGCTTCCGCGATTGCCTGATTCATCTCCGCACAACGCTCTTGATACCAGCGCTGCTCGTCCTGGAAGACAGATGGGTGATTCGCTAAATTCTGGAAAGTCCTCAGGCTCCGCTCCCAGGTACCGGCGATGTCGCTGGGAGCACTAGAAAACGGCAGCAGCAGGTTCCCCAGCATCCAATGAGCCAGCGCCCACGCATGCTCACGCGCTGGATGACCTGTACGTAACCGTTCCAGCACGGAAATAGCGGATTTGAGATTCTGGGTGGCCTGGGCGGGGTCATGCATTTCGCAAGCCGCTAAGGCACATTCCATGTAGATCAAAGCTTGCTGATACTCGTCTCCGATCCCTCTGGCAGCTGCCAGCTCGTGGTGATATTTCCATGCTGTGGAGAAATCCCCATCCTCAGCTGCTGCATGCATATGCCTGGCCAACCTTCCCGGCTCATAGATGAAGCCAGGGTCTTGCTTTCCCAACCAATGATAGGTATTCTCAAGATCATTCATCCAATTCCTCCCGCAACAGCCTTGGCCAATAAAAACGCAAGCGATCAATTTCTGGATGCGCAAGATAGATCCCGTTTCGACGAGAAGGCTATGACGAGCTGCCCCTAACTTGCTCATCTCCATAAATAGTTATAACGAAAGAAACGCGCTTGTCAAGTGGAAAATTACGGCTCTCCCGTTTCTAACGGGAAAAAGGTCGGTTTGGCGGGTTGTGGGGGTGCTTTGCACCCCCACAACCCGCCAAACCCTGGTCTTATCCCGCTGAAAGCGGAAGTCCCCAAATTACTTGAGTGCCAAAACCGCAACCACGCCCCGGTGGTCCGAAACCCCATCAAACTTCGCCAACCGGGCCGACAAGGCCTCCCAATCCGCGGAGTGGAACAGGAAATCGATGCGCGCCAACCACATGGGAGCCGGCCAGCCAAATAAACGCGGCCGCCAACTGCCGGGGATATCGCTCCCTGGGAAAGTATGTCCCAGGCCGAAACCGGCCTCCTGCCAGGCGTCGACAAGTTCGCGGGTAAAGATCCGGTGCGCTCCGGTGAGCGGGGTCGTGTTGGCATCGCCTGCGGTGATTATTGGTCCATCGAACTGGCCGGCGAAATCTGATATGGCCCGAGCCTCGGCTCCGCGCAGTTGAGTTGTCGCGGAGATGGCCTGGGGGTCTGTAGAGGTAGTCGGCACCATATGAAAGTGGACCAGCTTAACCGTTCGCCCCATCCAATCCAGATCCAATATCTGGGGCTGGCCCACCCATTCTAGAGGCAGGCTCTCGCCGCTGGGTCGAACAGGGACCTTGCTGATCACTCCCATACCAGAGACACCCACCTGGGGGTTGAGAACCTGGTAAGGGTATTCGGCACCGAGCTCGTCTTTGAGCGCTCCAGCCAGGGTTGGGTTGAGCTCCTGCAGCAGCACAAGGTCGGGGTCTTCACCCCGGATGGTATCGATGATCGGGGAGGTGAAGTCATGCGCGCCCAGCACATTGTAGGTCATCACCGATAGCGGCAGGGGCGCTCGTGGATCGCTCGAGGGGCGCGCCAGCCTGGGCAGAAATAGCCCGCCCCAGAACCATATGAAAGCGGTTGCTGCGAGCACTGCACCGGACCAAACGCCCCGATTTCGCAGGAACACCGCCACGAGGATCACCAGAGGCAAAGGGAAGAACAGGTAGACTGCCAGCATGTTCAGCGCGGCGACGACGGCGATGCGATCGCCCGTAATCAGGTAAGCGGCCAGCCAGCTGCAGAGGATCGCGAAGTAAGCCCAGATGATAGCAATGGTCCAGCCCCGGATAATTTCCCTCACAGCCAGGAATTTTACCACCGGCCGGATGCCGCCGGACCCCAGGGGTTTTCCAAGGGATTCTGACAATCAGAGTCCGCCAATCTTTCGGAGCATTTTGGGGCGAAAGATATTATTCGGAAAGGCCCTGGGGGCTTTTGAGCATCCTTTCCTTTGATTAACCTGTCCTATGCCCTTTCCTTGACCCGAAGGGAGAAGTGTATTAAAATCTTTAGGCTAGCGCAGGCAGCTGATCCCGTACAATGGGGAAGTTCGCCGGGCGCTTTGTGGCGGGTTAACTGGCGGAATCACCCGCGCCCGCCGGGAAAGATGCCCTCGTAGCTCAGTGGATAGAGCATTTGCTTGCGGAGCAAAGGGCCGCGCGTTCGAATCGCGCCGAGGGCGCCAGCAGAAGAGCGGGATATCCCGCTCTTTTATATTTTCCTCGTCACTATGCCAACAGTCGATGTCTTGATCATCGGTGCCGGTCCCGCCGGCCTGTCCACAGCGCTCCACCTGGTTAAAGCGGATCCTGCCTGGGCTGAGCGTATGTTGCTGGTCGAGAAAGCCATTCACCCGCGCCATAAGCTGTGTGGTGGAGCGGTGACCCGCATGGGTTTGGAAACGCTGGAGAGCCTGGATTTCCACCTGCCTCTACCGCTGCCCCAGGCCCGGGTCGACGACATTCGGCTGGTCTACGCTTCGCGCACTATCCACGTGCCCGGCCGACCGGGATTTGTAGTCTTCCATCGGGCCGAATTTGATGCCTATCTTGCAGATCAGGCCCGCCAGCGCGGTGCCCGAATCTACCAGGATGAAGAAGTCAAGAGCGTGAGCGTGGACGACCGCGGGGCAATAGTAGTCACGACCAAAGATACATACCGGGCCAAGGCGATCGTGGGAGCGGACGGCGCCAAAGGCGTAACCCGCCGGCTACTCAACGATCACCGTGGGCCAGCCCGGGTTGCCCGGCTTCTGGAAGTGATGCAACCCGCGCCGCCGGATGCCGAACTGTTCAGCGAGCGCTGCGCAGGGTTCGATTTCAACCTGGTCGGACAGGATCTGCAGGGATATTTCTGGGATTTCCCATCGCGGGTGGATGGCCAGCCGCACTTCAATCGAGGCATCTATGATGCACGCTTTGCCCCGAAACGACCCCGGGCCGATCTGCTGGATCTGCTGAACCGGTCCTTGGCCTCCCTCGATCAGGATCCCGCAGGAGTGAAAATCGAGGGCCATCCTATCCACTGGTTCAGCCCGCGCAACCGCTTTGCTTCCCGTCGCCTGCTGCTGGTTGGGGATGCAGCCGGAGCTGATCCTCTGTTCGGCGAAGGCATCGCTCCGGCACTTGAATATGGTAAAGTAGCTGCGCAGGTGCTCCAACAAGCCTTTGAGCGGGACGACTTTTCTTTCCGGGACTACCGCGCTCGCCTGCTGCGTTCACCCATCGGGCGGTACCTGCTGCTACGTTGGACTGTCGCCTGGTGGGGCTACCGGTTGAGCAATAAGCCATGGTATATGCATGGCCTGTGGTCGCTGGGCAAGTTTCTGGCAGCCGTCTGGCCGCAGCCGGGTCCCATGCAGGGATGGGCCGACAGGCGCCGGACAGCGCGAAAGACCGGAAGAATGGGAGGAAACAATGAATAAGAAGGCAAAGCCCCAAATCTTGCTCACCAACGATGATGGGATCCAGTCCCCAGGGCTGTGGACGGCAGCCAGAGCCCTCTCTGAACTGGGCTTTGTTCAGGTTGTGGCCCCCCGGGATCAATTTTCCGGCGCCGGCCGCAGTTTGCCTTCCACAACGGACGGCCTCATCAACCCGCAAGAGATGCACGTAAAGGGAGAGGCCTGGAAGGTATATGCGGTCGGTGGATCACCGGCCCAGGCCGTGCTCCATGCCGTGCTGGAGGTCCTCAAGGAACCACCGGCTCTGGTGGTAGCGGGGATCAATTACGGAGAAAACGTGGGCACGGGGATCACGATCTCTGGGACAGTGGGTGCGGCTCTGGAGAGCGCCTCCCTGGGCATCCCGGCCCTGGCGATCTCCCTGGAGACGGAGAGCCAATACCACCTGTCTTATTCCCAGGACATCGAGTTCACCACAGCCGGCTTTTTCGCAAAATATTTCGGGCACATTCTGTTGGAGAGGAAATTGCCTCCGGATGTGGACGTGCTCAAAGTCGACGTGCCCTCTGATGCCACGCCTGAGACTCCCTGGGAGATCACCAGGGTGGCCCGAAAACGCTATTATGAACCCACGCCTCCCGAGCGAGAATCCTGGGAGCAGCCGGGGATCATCGGCTACCGCCAGGCCGGGGATCCGCGACAGGAGAGCGTTGACTCCGACGTCTACGCTCTGCGGGTGAAGCGCGTGGTCTCAGTCACCCCGCTCAGCCTGGATTTGACCTCGCGGGTGGATTTTGGGGAGTTAGATGATTATTTGCGCCAGAGGGACCGGTGAAGCAGCCTTGCGAAGGTTGCGCTTTGCGCATCTATCCTGACCCGTGTAGCTCAGGTTTTTTTCAGTCTAAGCGCAGCCATCAACCTTTCGCAGTGTTTGTTGTTCGCAGTCACGGTTTGTTGCTGTTAAGCACCTCCAACATCAACGGATGCAGGGTAGGGTTAGCCGCCACGATGGATTGCGGAGTCGTAAGGAAATCCGGCTTTCCGTGGATATCGGTGACTCGCGCGCCGGCTTCCTGGACGATCAGGCCACCGGCGGCGACATCCCAGGCGTTGAGGCGGATCTCCCAAAAACCATCTAGTCTCCCGGCGGCGACGTAGCATAGATCTAGGGCTGCGGAGCCTAGCCGGCGCACACCCTGTGCTCGCAACGAGAAGTGTACGAAGTGATCCAGGTTGTTATCCGGATTCGTGCGAATATCATATGGGAAGCCCGTAACCAGCAGACTATCTTTTAGAGCCTTGACGTCTGATACTCGGATCGGTTCTCCGTTTAACCAGGCGCCGCGCTCTCGTTCGGCCGTGAAGCATTCTTCCCGCAAGGGATCGTAAACCGCGCCCAATGTCAGCACGCCAGCTTGCGCATAAGCCACGGAAACTGAGAACACGGGCAACCCGTGGACGAAGTTCACCGTGCCGTCCAGGGGGTCGATGTACCAGAGATGATCCTGGTCGCCCTGGATGGCACCGCTCTCTTCGGTCACGACCCGATGGCCAGGGAAACGGGTTTTGATTTCCTCCAACAAGAAAGACTCGGCCTGGTAATCTAGCTCCGTGACCAAATCGATCTCGCCTTTATGTTCGACCTGTAAGGACTGATCGGAGGCAGAGCTGCGCCTATAGCCAGCCAGCAAGATTCCACCTGCCTCACGGATCAGCGAAACCAGGATGGATATGTTGGGAGAGGGCATGGTTGTACCTCTAGAGCTTTCGCCTCTGGGTCGGTTGTGGGAAGGCCGGTGTGCTGCGCACACCGGCCTTCCCACAACCTGCGTACTTGCGTAATTATAAAAGACTTCCAGTAAGAAGGGGGACACTGGAAGTCTTGAATAAAGCTTTGAGTAAGAAAGCAGGTTCAGGTTTTTTGAAGTTGGGCGTGCTCCTTAAGAAGCTCATAAAGCTCGTCCAATTCCGCCTGGATCTCATCGCGGTGCTGGTGCGCCTCCACCAGAAGCGCCTCGAAGGCGGGTTTTTGGTTTTCCGGCAAGGTCTCCAGCAACCGTTCGGTCCGCAGAATCTGGGTATTCTTATGGCGCAACTTGACTTCCAGGCGGTCCCGATAGCCGGCGTAGAAATCCCGCTTCTCCATGGGCGGCGGCATCTCTTCCGGCACCATCGTCAATACTTCTGCCACGGTGAGCAGAAACTCCTCCGTATCCACGGGTTTCTCCAAGAAGCGCACCGCGCCCAGGCTAAGGGCAAATTCCTTGTCTTCGGGAGTAACGTAGGTAGCAGACAGGAAAACGATGGGGATCTGGTTAGTCTTGGGATGGCTGCGCAGCTCATAGACCAGGCTATACCCGTCCATTTTGGGCATCAAGATATCGGTGATAACCAGCGCCGGGCGTTGCTTGGCGATTTGCTCCAGGGCTTCTTCGCCATTGCGCGCCCCGACCACCGGGTAACCCTTGAAGCGCAAGGTGATCTCCAAAAGCTCCAGGATGCTGGGAAAATCCTCAACAACCAGGATAGGTCCATAGGGGATATTCATGCAAGTATTGTATCGCCTTTGGCAAGCGGAATGGCGAACAGTTCTGTAAGTAACGTTTGGTCGTGGTCTACGTTACAGGCTATTTATCGCCGCGCAGTTCAGCGCCGAGACGCTCAAAAAACTCAGCCATGTAGCGGTGGCGCTGTTCAGCGATGGTGCGCGCCTGCGAGGTGTACAGGCGATCCTTGATTTTGCTGAGTTTGAAGAAGTATTCGTGCACCGAACTATGCAGTTCGCCCGGTTCTTTTTCCCCCGTGTTGATGAACCGGTCGGAGGGTTCCGAATAAATCGGTTGGCCGACTACGACGTCAAACGCAATGGTACGGACGATGCCAATAGCGCCCAATACATCCAGCTTGTCAGCGTCGAACAGGATCTTGGCTTCCAGGGTGCGGGGCATCTCGGTCTCGTCGCGAAAACGGTGTGCCCGGATGCAGTGCTCCACGGCGGCCATACGCTCCTCGGGCCAACCCTCCTGGGACAAGATTCGCCGGGCAAATTCGGCCGAGGCCTGATGGTGATCTACGCGACCCTCATCGCCACCCGCGGTGGCACTGCCCTCAGCGTCGTGCAGCAATGCAGCTGCGCGCACGATTTCCAGGTCGGCGCCTTCGGTCTCTGCCAGGCGCTCAGCCATGTGATACACCCGCCACACGTGATCAAAACCATGGACAGGGTCGGGATCAGGATACCAGGAGCGAGCTTGTTCTAAGGTGGGCACCGGCAGAAGACGGGGATAAGCGCTGAAGGGACAGGGTCAGACAGCGGCGAAATGGCGAATGACCAGAAATAGCACTCCAAGCGCCAGGATGGCCAGGCAGCCGCAGGAAAAGACACGAGCCGTTATGCGCAGAAGAAAGCGCAGCAGGATCCAGGCCGCCACAACAGCTACAATGGTTAACAAGAGGGGGAGATATTGTTCCAACATCATCAGCCTCCCAAGGTTAGTTTCTTGCCCTTCTTTATGACACTATGTACAAGGTTCGTGCCAAAACGATATCCCAGGTGGCGGTAATCGGGCACCTCCAGGATGATCAGATCGGCTTGCTTGCCCGGCTCGAGCGATCCTACCTGCTCTGCCCGTCCAATGCCTGCCGCCGCGTTGATCGTGGCTGCTGCGATGGCCTGGGCTGGCGTCAGGCGCATGTAGCGGCAGGCAAGAGCGATGGCAAACTGCACGTTTTCACACCAGGCGGTGCCAGGGTTGAGATCTGTAGCCAGGGCGAGCAAACCACCAGCCTCCAAAATGGCCTGCGCCGGAGTGTAATCGAGCTCCGCCAGGCCGAATGGCGTGCAGGGCAAGGCCACGGCCACCGTATCGCTGTTCGCCAGGGCGCGGATATCGGACGGGGACGTAGCTACCAAATGGTCGGCTGAGATCGCACCCAATTCGGCCGCCAGGGCCGCGCCACCGAGATTGTCGAATTCATCCACGTGGACCTTGAGCGGAAATCCCAGGCTCAGTGCGCTCTCAAGGATGCGGCGGGATTGTCCCAGGCTAAAGACACCAGTCTCACAGAATACATCCACGAAAGGTAGGGGCTCCTCCGCCCCAGCGTGCTCCAACCACCAGGCATACACGTTGGGGAGCATAACCTCGCAAAGGTGCTGTGTGTAGCCGTCCGGATCGCCTTTGTATTCCGGAGGGATGGCGTGGGCTCCCAGAAAGGTGATGGATAGCTCCAGGGGACCCTCCCGCTTGAGGCTCAGCAGCGCTTCCAGCATACGCAGCTCGGTCTCCAATTCCAGGCCATAACCGGTTTTGGCTTCGGCCGTGGTCGTGCCATGCCTCAACATAGAGCGGATCCGTGGGCGGGTTTGCCCGATTAGATCGGCCACACTAGCCTGGCGGGTAGCTCTAACCGTAGACAGGATGCCGCCGCCTGATTCCAGGATCTCCATGTAGGTCTTGCCCTGCAGGCGCATCTCGAATTCGGCAGCACGATCTCCGGCCCAGATCAGGTGGGTGTGCGGGTCGACAAAACCGGGCATGACCACGCGTCCGGAAGCGTCCAGTCCGGATTCATGGGGATAAGCGGCCCGCAAATCGCCGCTCGGGCCGATCGCGGCGATCGTCTCGTCTTGAATGAGTATGGCGCCATCCTGGATCAAGCCGAGTTTCCCCAGATCACGCCCACGCTGGGGGCCGCCCGAAAGAGTCAGAAGTTGGGAAGCCGAGTGAATTAGCATAGCAAACAGGGGCAATTTTACCACTCCCTGCAGCTGGCACCAATATTGCACGCTTAAACCTGGTTCTGGTTTCAGCAGGCCACAGCGCACCTAACAAAAGTTATTGTCATTTCTCGTCTTTTCAGGATAGAATAACCCCCATGCAACCTCTACGCGCCGGGCGATGGAAGATATTGCTGGCAGGATTGGCGCTGTTTGCCGCTATATTGGCCTGCTCCCCCGCGGCCAACCCCACGACCGGGATCGGGCCAGCGCAGGCTTCAAATCAAAATGCCGCTGGCCTGGACCTGAACCAGGGTCCGGTCACCCCCACTCCGTTCCTCCCCCCAACCCGCCTGCCGGGCTCACCCCTGCTCACGCCCACCCCGGATCCGCCCCATGACCTACCGCCGTTGCGTGACGACCCAGACCAATATGTCGTCCAACCGGGGGACACTCTTAACCAGATCGCCACGAAATACGGCGTCGGACTGGACGCCATAGCCGAGGCCAACGACCTGCTTAACGTGGATTACCTGGAAGTCGGCCAGCTGCTTACCATCCCGGCGCCGAGTGCCCAGGAGCCTGGGCCCGACTTTAAGATCATCCCCGACTCTGAATTGGTCTATGGTCCCGCCAGCGCTTACTTCGATGTGACCGATTTCATCCAGTCGCAAGCCGGCTACCTGGCGGGCTATGCCGAAGATGTGGACGAGCAGACCTTGACCGGCCCCCAGATCGTCGAACGCCTTGCTCAGGAGTATTCGGTCAACCCGCGCCTTTTGTTGGCAGTCTTGGAGTACCAGAGCGGCTGGGTTACCCGCTCAAAACCAGACGAATCCACCCTGGAATACCCCATGGGCGTCTTCGTCACCTGGCGCAAAGGCCTGTACAACCAGCTTGCCTGGGCCGCGGATAACCTCAACCGGGGCTACTATTTGTGGCGGGTGAACGGCCTGCCAGCCTGGATCCTGATCGATGGCACGGTCAGTCTCATCGCCCCGACCATCAACGCTGGAACGGCCGGAGTGCAGCACCTCTTCTCGCAGCTATATGATTATGCTGGCTGGCAGGCAGCTGTCTCGGAGAAAGGCTTGTTCGCCACTTATAACGCCCTATTTGGCTATCCCTTCGATTACGCTATCGAGCCGTTGGTTCCTCCAGACCTGGACCAGCCCGTTATGCAGATGCCCTTTGAATCCGGCCAAACCTGGGCTTTCACCGGCGGCCCGCATGGCGGCTGGGGAAGCGGATC
>DASQQR010000281.1:0-4867 GCA_035643335.1 Anaerolineales bacterium | reverse complement strand
CTCTAATTCAGGCGCTTTCAGGCGCGGTGGAGGAGCGTGATCGCCTGCCGGAGATGGGTCACGCTGCCCGCTTGCTGGCTGAGCAACGCGCTGACTGGGAACGCAACTTCCCCAAATTGCTCAAAGCCTACAAGATAGCCTTGCAGTCTATCTGAAATTGGCATAGTTCAAAGTTCATAGTTAAGCAATGTCCGAGGGCAACGATCACAAATCACGTACCACGCACCACGTACCACGCACCACGATTGCCATCATCCAGGCGAGGATGTCCTCCTCCCGCTTGCCGGGCAAGGTGTTGCTCGACATTGCTGGACAGCCGATGCTGGTGCGGGTTGTCGAACGAACGAGCAAGGCAAAAATTCTGGATGGGGTCATCGTTGCTACGACAACCGAGTCCTCAGACGATGCGATCGCGAAACTGTGTGCAAAGCGAGGATATGCTTGCGACCGTGGCAGTGTATTTGATGTTTTGGATCGATACTATCAGGCTGCCCGCGCTTTTCAGGCCAGCGTGGTGGTTCGTATTACCGCAGACTGTCCAGTGATTGACCCTGACCTAATCGACCAGGCCGTGGGTGAACTCCTGCGCTCTGGCGCCGACTTTGTCGCTAATCGTTTGCCGCCACCCTGGCACCGCACTTATCCTATCGGCCTTGATCTTGAAGTGTGCACTTTCCAGGCGCTAGAGCGCGCCTGGAGAGAGACAGATCAACCTCACCAGCGCGAGCATGTGATGCCCTACCTATACGAAGAAGAAGGTCGATTTCACTCCATTCAGTTGGATCACGATCCAGATTACGGGCACTTGCGCTGGACCGTAGACACTCCCGAAGATCTGGAATTAATCCGGCGAGTATACGAGCATTTTGGCGGGCAGGATGATTTCTCTTGGCTGGATGTGCTGGAGTTGTTTCACGATCAGCCGGAGCTGGCGAAGATCAACGCGGATGTTCACCATAGGACCGCCTTTGACGTGGATGAAAGGCCGGAGGCGTGAAACATATTGCGTGCTCATAACACGATCACTCTTTTCACATGACATTTTTAACGGTATTCGCTGCCCCGAAACCCTTCACTAGCTCCCACATCGCCACGATTCAGCGGAATGCCATTCAGTCATGGATGCATTTGGGTTCGGATGTGGAAGTCTTCCTGGTGGGCGAAGAAAGCGGCGTGGAGGAGGTTGCCGCCGAGTTTGGGGCCAGGTATTTCCCGGATGTGAGGCGCAACCAGTGGGGTACGCCGCTGGTCAGTTCGATCTTTGATCTCGCCAGGCAGGCCAGCCAGGCTCCTGTTCTGGCGTATCTTAATGCGGATATCATGATCCTGCCCGATTTCCTGGCTGCGGCTCATCAGGTGGCTTCTCAGGCGGAAAAATTTCTGATCGTCGGCCGGCGCTGGGATCTGGATGTTCGGCAAGAGCTGGAGTTCGGCGCGGACTGGGCTGCGCGGCTTCACGACGAGGTCAAGGCGCATGGCCGGCTGCATGGCTTGGCCGGAAGCGATTATTTCGTCTTTCCCCGCCCGTTGTTGGCCGATATGCCCGATTTCGCTGTTGGGCGAGCGGGGTGGGATAACTGGGTGATTTACGAAGCCTGCCGTTCAGGCTGGATGGTGATCGATGGTACGCCTTCCCTGGTGGTAATTCACCAGGATCATGATTATGGCCATCTCCCTGGCGGGAAGGCTCATTACGATTTGGAAGAGTCACAGTTGAACGCCGCTCTGGGAGGCGGGCGCTCGAAGATGTATACCGTGTTGGACACCAATAAGGTCCTGATAAACGGACAAATTCGCGACACCAGTCCCAGCTTCCCGCGGTTGCTTAGGCGGGCTGAGGTATTGCTCATGAATGGGAAGCGCCAGGGTTTAAGATGGTCACTCCTGAGAAAAGTCCGCAGGCTACGCCGTCGAATCACCGGCACACTCTGACAGATTTTTAGATGCGTGTAGGCCAGAATCCGGCAAAATCAATTGAGGAAGCATTCCAGCCCGAGAAAGTCACCGTTGCATTGGTAACCTACATCCCATTTCTCGGTGGCTACTATGCGGAAGGCCTGGAGGTGCTTAAGATTTGTCTGGGCAGCCTCTGGCAAAATACCGACCTGCCTTATGATCTTGTGGTCTTCGACAATGCCAGTGCGCATGAGGTTCGCTCATACCTGGTGGAGGCGCAACGGAGCGGGCGCATCCAGTACCTTGTGCTCTCGGATAAAAACGTAGGTAAGGGAGGCGCCTGGAACTTTCTCTTCGGCGCGGCGCCAGGGGAATACATCGCCTACGCAGATAGCGATATCTATTTTTACCCCGGTTGGCTCTCTGCCCAGATTAAAGTCCTGGACACGTTCCCGAATGCGGGTATGGTGACGGGCATACCCTTGTGGAGTCCGGAAAAATTCTCCACCAGTACGATTGAATGGGCTCAAAAATCACCAGGGGTCCGGTTGGAACGGGGAAAATACTTGTCCTGGGAGGATTACTGGCGGCATTCGCGCAGTCTGGGAACCGACGAGCAGAAAGCGCGGGCCAGCTTTGATTCGCGGCAAGATTATTGCCTGATTTATGGGGATCAAAGGTTTTTTATAGGGGCGGGCCACTTTCAATTTGTGGCCAAGCGTGCAGTCCTGCAAGACATCTTGCCGATTCCGACTGATCGACCGATGGGGCAGGTGCGTTCTCTGGATATCGCTCTTAATCAAAAAGGCTACTTGCGACTTTCGACTTCCGATTGGTGGGTGCAGCACCTGGGCAACACCATTAGGAATTTTGACAAATTTCCGGGCAAAGAAGGTGAACTGACACCGACCAAGGAGCACTTCGCCAGGGGTGGCAAGTTTTGGAAATGGAAGCCCGCGCGCTGGCTGCTTTTCTGGTTTTACGATAAAGCCTTTGAAATCCTTTACCACAATTGAAACCCGCGGATGCCCGCTAAACGAGTTCTTATCAGTGCTGATCATGGCCTGGCAATTGTATATTTCCTGCAAACCGACGTGGTCGACAGTCTCCTGGAAGGAGGGGCAGAAGTAGTCATCCTGACCGACGATGGATTGGTAGACGAGCTGGCTGCACGCTTCAAGCGTCCGGGCCTGTGCATTGAAGGCCTTCGCCTGGATAAAGTGCGGGCTTATCTCGCACAATATCATTTTTCGCTGCAATGGTGGCTGGATTTTTTTCGCCGGGCGGGTGCCTCCAGCCGCATGAACCTGGAAACGGTGGACAACTACGTCAACTGGGTGGAAGCCGAGGCGCCACCCAGACGGCGAGCGATGTTCCCGCTGGTGAAGGCAGTCATTTGGGCCCTGCGCCATTCAAGCCTCGCCCGGCGTTTGCTGGTGAGGATGCAAAATCGATTTACGCCCACTATCTATGGGGATATATTTGACCGTTACAATCCTGGTTTGGTTGTGGCCAGCACCGCAGGCTGGCGCCTGGATCGCTACCTCCTGCGTGAAGCAGCTGCGCACGGCGTTGAAACGGCTGCCATTGTCCTGGGATGGGATAACCCCAGCAGTCATGCTCTACCGGGGGCCAGGATAGGCAGGATTTCGTGTTGGTCAGAAGCTCAGAAAAAGGAGCTGGTTCAGGGCTCGGATTGGCAGCCGGGGCGGATCAACATCGGCGGGATCCCGATATATGATGGTTATTTTTGCCGGAAATGGCTCATGTCCCGCCAAGAGTACTTTAGCCTGCATGAGCTGGACCCCAGGCGAAAATTACTTGGGTACGCTTGCAGCTTTGTCACTTACTCACCCAATATCCAGAATATCGCAGCTTTGGCCAGGTTGGTGAATTCCGATAGCCTGGCGGAACCGTGCCAGCTCCTGGTCCGCCTGCACCCGAATCACTTCACGGATGTAAAACGCTGGGCCAATGAGCGCGAAGAAATCCGCAAGTTGGTGGATGCTTATCCGCTGCTCCATCTTGTTGAACCTGTGCCCTTGGGGGGCGAACTGGGCTATTACTCGGGTGAGGATATGCCCGAAAAGTCCTCTATGATGGCCCATTCCGATGTGTTCCTGACGGTGTATTCAACGATGGTTGTGGAGGCTTCCATCCACGGTACGCCGATTGTTAGCGTGGTGATTGACTCCCCCACTGGGTGGCCTGGGCAATATTCGCTGCCTTTGTCCAGGATTGGGGGATGGCCGACGCATTCCCGTTTCCGTAAGGCAGGAGCCGGAAGGGTGGCGACCAATGAATTGGAATTGCGACAAGCCATTAACAATTATCTGAAAAACCCTGATCTGGACCGAGATGCTCAGCGTGCGTTCGTGAAAGACGAATGCACATTCACAGATGGGACTGCCGGGCGGAGAACGGGTGCTTATTTGCTCAACCTCCTCTAAGCGCAAAACCGCCTGAAGGACTCGTCGCAACTCAAGGCATTTGAAATGCTCAGCCGTCTTAAATCGGCAACCAAGGTTTTGCTCCGGGGCAATCCCGCCCCCAATGGCCGTTGCCGGGAACACTTTCCACCTATTTCTATTGAAGAAGTAGCTGAAGCCAAGCAGTTTTTCCCGCTTGATAAGTTCTTTATGTTTGGTCATGCCCGTTCGGGTACCACCCTGCTGGCGCGTCTGGTGCGGCTTCATCCGGACGTCCACTGCAATTACCAGGCCCACTTCTTCACCCGGCCACCATTGCTTCAGACCCTGGTCGCCGACCCACAAGTCGAGGCGTGGCTTTCCCGGCGAAGCAACCGTTGGAACCATGGTAGGGACCTCTCCCCGCTGGTCTTGCGAGCTGTGGCCGATTTCATTCTGGAGAGGGATGCACGCCAGCATGGCAAACGAATCGTCGGTGACAAAAGCCCCAGCAGTTTGCTGAACGGCGAGGCGGTTCGTTTGATGCATAAGGTATATCCGGA
>DASQQR010000280.1:0-5469 GCA_035643335.1 Anaerolineales bacterium | reverse complement strand
CAATCTGCTGATGGCTGCGATTGAGGATCCGGATCGGCCCAACGAAGACCAAGCTGCCCAGGCGGTTTCCGCCGAAGTAGATGGACTGATTGAGGTGATCCAGAAAAGCCAAGCGGACTGGCTGGTGGTTTCCAACGAAGTCGGGCTGGGGCTTGTGCCGCCTAATCCTTTAGGGCGACTATACCGGGATCTGCTCGGCCTCACCAACCAGCGTCTTGCCGCCCAGGCCGACCAGGTTATTTGGATGGTGGCGGGGATTCCAGTGCCCATCCACCCATTCAGGTCTTGATCGCATCTTAATCAGCTATATTCCTGCGTGCAATGACCTTGGTGGGGGTCACCCATACCAGCCACTCCCCTTCTACGCTGTTGCGCTTGCCATAGCTCTCGGCCAGTTCAGGTCCCATATACCGGCCGGCAATTTTCGTTGTCCAATGCTCAAAATTGTCCGGCTGCTCTTCGATCGCAACTGTCCCTTCGATCATCACAAAGGCAAAAGGAGGCTCTGGATCGTCCACGCAGATGCACACGTGCGGATCTCGGCGCATGTTGGCCGCTTTCACCGTCTCGTGCCAGGTCGTAAATACCAGGATATCGCCGTCCAACACGTACCAGATGGGCACCACGTGGGGACGCCCATCCTTCCGGACGGTGGCCAGCTTGCCCGTCCGGGGACCTTCGAGGAGAAACTCTCTCCTCTGAGCAGGGGTCATTTCTTCCATAGCAATTCCGTTCCATGTAAATCTGTTTCGGCGGCACACCAGAACTGGTGAGTCCACTCTCCGGCTAAAAAATTCCGCGTACCGCTCGCCGTTCCACACCTGGCGGTCGCTTTCCAATTATAAGTGCCCGGGGTGAAACTACCGTATAAATAGGCCCCCACAGGGAAACATTTTTCTCCGATGCTGGTGTCTATGATTTCATATTGAGCTCATTGATAGGCCTCCTTGTGTGTTCTATCACATTATATATGGATATTACCTCTTAGGCCGGACTACCTATTTTATAAAACCGGCAAATCGGGTAAAATGCTCGTTGGGGGTGATCGCTTGGGCATAGAGAGGAGATACGGATGGCTCATCCGGATGAAGTCAGAAAAGTAAAAGAAGCTCACGAGTCCGCGCTGCTCGCCAAGCCCAATGTCGTGGGCGTTGGTGTAGGGTTCAAGGAGAGCGGCGGAGAAATGACAGATCAATACGCGGTGAAAGTACTGGTGACGCAGAAATTACCCAGAGCCGGCTTGTCAGCCGCGGCGGTGGTGCCCCAAGTTATCGATGGGGTGAGGACCGACGTCATGCAGGTTGGCGTCATCCGGGCATTGCAGGCCCGCACCGGTCGCTGGCGGCCAGCGCCAGGGGGGGTGAGCATCGGCCATTACCAGATCACGGCAGGGACACTGGGCGCCGTGGTGCGGGATCGCTCAAGCGGCGAGCGGCTGATCCTGTCCAACAACCATGTGCTCGCCAACAGCAATGACGCCAATATCGGCGACCCGATCCTCCAGCCGGGGCCTTACGATGGGGGCCGGGTTAATAATGACATTATCGCCAATCTGACCCGCTTTTGCCCGATCCAGTTTGAAGTCCAGCCTGGCACGTGCAGCCTGGCCAACCTGTACGCCAGTCTCGGCAACCTGATCGCCAGCCTGTCAGGCTCGGCCCACCGGGTTCAGGTCTTCCAGGCCAATCCCCAAGCCACCAACCAAGTGGATGCAGCGGTCGCCAAGCCCGTTTCAGACGATATGGTCTCAGATGAGATCCTGGAGATCGGAACCGTGACCGGCACCGCAGACGCCGCCCTGGGCATGCCGGTGCGCAAATCGGGCCGCACCACCGGCCTCACAACGGATGCCATCAGTGTGCTTCACGCCACGGTGAGCGTCTCTTATGGAGCTGGGAGAACCGCCCGGTTCGAAGAGCAGATCATCGCCGGCCCGATGTCGCAGGGCGGTGATTCTGGCTCTTTGGTTGTTGTCGGAGACCAACCGCTAGCAGTTGGGCTGTTGTTCGCCGGTTCGGACCAGACCACCGTTTTCAACCCGATCCAGGCGGTACTGGATTGCCTGAACGTAGACATCACAGGCGCTGCAATACCGGCCGCTTCGAACCCCGAAACTACGCCCGAGCGCGCACAAGCCGTCAAACAAGCTCATGAAAGCGAGCTGATGTCCAAAGCCAACGTGGTGGGCGTCGGTGTCGGCTTCCGTCAAAAGGGGGGCCAGCAAACCAAAGATGTCAGCGTGGTCGTCATGGTGGAGAGAAAAGTGCCCTCGAGCGAACTATCCGCTCAAGACCTGATCCCCGCCCAGATCGAGGGTGTGCCAGTAGACGTCCAGGAAGTGGGTCAAATCAGAGCGCTGTAACTTACTCTGTGATGTCTTAAGGCAGATCTATGGGAAGACCCAGGGAATCCCCTAATATGCAACTAGGGGATTCCCTAGCTGAGGTATAGGAAGAATCCCCATTGTAAATGGCTTCACCTCAGCGTATAAATTCATCGTGTCTCTTGTCCAGCCCGGAATTTCATGGATGCCGCCGGGCCGGACGAGCTCGCCACGGATGGCCTACCGGGTGGGTCGGTGTGCAGTTATCCGCGCTTATCCACGTCCCATTCAGGTGGCCTTGGAGAAATCCCGGACATTCGCGGGTATTACAGGAGAAACGGATATGGCTCGAAAGTTCAAATCTCAACGACCCCGGGAGATCACCCTCCTGGTGGCCTTTATTCTGTGGATTGTAGGCGTGGCGGCCACCGTCCTGGGCGCAATCTCGCTGCCAGACAATTACGGCGTGTGGTCTTTGATCGTCGCCGGCTTGTTGTTGATTCTTGGATCCGTTCTAAATGAGCTTTAGCGATGGAGTCTGAGGAGGAAAAATGTCTATAGAAACGCTATTAATCTGGATCATCGTGGGCGCCATTGCCGGCTACCTGGCCGATGCTGTAGTGGGTGGCATCCGGGTTGGGCTTTTTGGTGCCATCATCATCGGCATCGTGGGCGCCTTGATCGGTGGCTGGCTGTTGGGGCAATTGGGACTGGCTATCGGGGGCGGGATCCTGGGCGAGATCATCACCGCCTTCATTGGAGCGGTCATTTTGTTGCTAATCTTGCGCGCCATCCGTAGGTAGAGCAACTCGGCCTTGATTGATGGCTTCCAGCAAGTCTTCGTCCGTGCTATGATTAGCCCATTGCCTCAAGCACAGGAGGAGCAACTCAAATAGCACACCCGCTCATTCTGCAATTACGCTTTACGCGCGGTGAGTTCAAGCGTGCCCTGGAAGGGGTAACGGATTATGTTCCGGAATGAAGACCTACATTCCGTATTGCGTTCTGTGAGGGCCACAAGAAGCAAGGCATGGCGCATAATCGGCGTGATCTTGGTGTTGGTTATGGCCGGGTGCCAGCCAGCCCCAGAACGCCCCTCGACCCCTGCCGTGGCGCAGCCAAGCGCTACCGTCGCACAGCTGGCGGCTACGCTCAAGCCTGCCGACAGCGATACACCCGCGGCCGGCATCTGTGCAGATTCCCAATACGATCCGGTGAGCATCGTGCTGGGCAGCGGCCCGGATGGAATGCCCCTGGGCGGCCGCTGTATCGCTGTAAATACCACCCAACGCATCCTGCTGATCAATCAAACCGGCAGCCAAGTGAATTTTCAGTTCGCCGGCTTCAACATCGATTTGCCCGTGGGAGGGGAACTGCTGCTGGATAAACCAGCTGGCGATTACCTGGCCACCGGTGTACATCATCTCGCCATGGGTCCGGAGGTGTGGGTTCAGGCCAACCCGCCGCCCTAGAAAAGGCCTCTAATGGCCAGGCGCAATTGCGTTTAGCCGCTCGGCCAGAAAAAGATCCCGGAGCGCCCGCTAATCCCGTGCTTATTGTCAGTAATGGTTGTTCCGCTCGACAGGAGGACGATCAGGGCCAGTGCGCTCATACAGGGTGTGAATTGCCGCTCATGCCGCGCTTTCCCCTGCAAGTGTAGCAAGGGAAGGGGGACAGGTTTTACATTGTCAAACTGGGGTCCAGGCCGGGCGTGTAAGGGGGATCGGGATCACCCTTCGGGTGGGGGAGCTCCTCGCCAGTTGGCGTAGACGAGCAGCCCAATCCCCACCAAGACGGCCAGGCCGCCGTAGATGGCCCACTGGATCTGGCCGGTCATGAAGCTGCCGGGGAGGACGTTGATACCCTGGAAAAACCAGACCGCTCCGGCAAGCGTAAGCAGGACACCCAGGACACTCAATATAATTTTCATGGATTATCGTTTATTGCCGATCGTCAACAGAACGCCGTTGTGGGAGGGATCCTGCACCAGGAGACCGGACTCGTTTTGAACGATCTCCACGCCGGCGCGTTGGAGGCGGCCCACGGCGGAATCCAGTTCGCTCCTGTCGGGCAATACGACCGTAAAGTAGCGCAGTCCGAGGGAGCCGGGCGGCGGCGGCGGAGCACCCTCACCCACCCAGGTATTGAAGCCGATGTGATGGTGGTACCCGCCGGCGGAGACCATACCCATGCGGAAGGCGCGCGCCAGCCCCATGTTGTCAAGGCCGAGCAGATCGTGATAGAAACGCATGGTTGCATCCAGGTCAGCCACGTATAGATGGACATGGCCAATCGTCGTGCCGGGCGGTAGCGACTGTTCCAGGCTGTCGCCTGGTTCCAGCTGGCGTAACAAGGCCTCCACATCCAGGGGTTCTCTGCCATCGCTCAGGGTGCCATCCGCGTGCCGGGCTACAAGAGCGCCATCGACGAGGCCGAAGACGCCATCCTCGGGCGTGTCGGCGTAGAGCTCGATATTCTGGCCCTCGGGGTCGTCCAGGTAGGTGGTCTTGGTCATCACGTGGTCGGTGGGGTAGTTGCGGTAGTGCAGGGAGAACAGCCGGGCAACGGCGCGAGCCAGCTCACGGCGGTTTGGGAACAGGACGGCAAAGTGGTAGAGACCGGTGGTGCCGCTGATCCGTTGTCCACCTGGCACCTCGGTGAGCCGCAGCAGGTCTCTTCCGCCGGCGCCCAGACCAGCAGAATCGCCGTCCCGCCAGTGGAGCATGAACCCCAGGACGTCCTGGTAGAAGGCGAGCTGGCGATCCAGGTCCGCCACAGACAGGTGAACGTGCCCGATCCGGGTAGCCGGGTGAAGGACACCCGGCTCTTGAGCCTGCAATTGGGGAGAGTTGTTCATTGGGGACAAAGCCTCTTGACTTTAAAAAGACAATTAGGATATAATTCCTTCACTATAGAAATTATAGTACAAATCTCGCGCCTGAGCCAGGCGTTTTTATTGGCCAATTTCACTATACTTTTTATAGCGAGGAGTGTATCTTGTGAATCGGAAGTGTCCAATCAGCGCGGCTACCAGAGTGCTCAGCCGGAAGTGGACCCTGGAGATGATTTATTACCTGCGTGAGCGCCAACGCTTTTGCGAGCTGCAGGAACACGTTGGCGGTGTCAATCCCGCCACCCTCTCCAAG
>DASQQR010000279.1:0-19005 GCA_035643335.1 Anaerolineales bacterium | reverse complement strand
CGGATTCAAAGAACGCCTGTATACGACTGCTCGAGAGCAGGGCGTGATCTTCGTGCGCTACGAGGATGAGCACCGCCCGCAAGTTGAGTTGGATGACACCCTGACTGTGAAAGGGTGGGACCCATTGCTTAAGCGTCGCATGCAGCTTAGTCCAGATCTGGTGGTTCTGAGCATGCCGGTTGTCCCCAGTCCGGACGTCCAAAAGCTATCCGCGATCTTCAAAGTTCCAGTGGACGCGGATGGATTCTTCCTGGAAGCGCATGTCAAACTTCGCCCGGTGGATTTCGCTACGGATGGCATCTTCATGGCAGGCATGGCACATTACCCCAAATTGCTTGACGAGACCATGATCCAGGCCCAGGCGGCTGCGGGGAGAGCCGCCAGGGTTCTCAGCCGGGAATCTTTAGTAGCAGGTGGCCGGGTGGCCGTGGTGGACGAAACCAAATGCACTGGATGTCTGACATGTGTGCGCATCTGCCCCTTCAACGTCCCCCAGATCCAGCCTAACCTGACAGGGATCGGAAACATCATGGGGGCTGCGCATATCGAAGCGTCTATCTGCCAGGGATGCGGCTCATGCGCAGCTGAATGCCCGGCTCAGGCGATTCAATTGATGCACTACACCGACGCGCAAATGAGGGCCAAGGTGAAGGCCCTGGTAGATACAGGGATAGGTTTTATTCCCCTGGAAGCGGTGGAAGTAACTGGTAATCGATAATCAAGGATAGGATTTAGGATACCAAGGAGAGACGGCCTCGAGATGGAAGATCAAGCCATAGACATCGTCGCGTTTTGCTGTGAACATTGCGCCTATGCAGCCGCGGACCTGGCCGGAGGCCTACGCATGAGATACCCTCCAGCGATCAAGGTTGTGCAGCTGCCGTGCACCGGGAAGATGGACGCCCTGCTGATCTTGCAGGCTCTTGAGGATGGTATCGACGGCGTGATGGTGGCTGGTTGACTGCCTGGAGACTGCCATTACCTGGTAGGTAATGCCAACGCCAAACGCAGGATCGAGCGCGTCAAAGATATCTTATCCCAAATCGGCCTGGAGCCGGAACGCGTGCGGATGTTCAATATGTCTGCGGCTATGGCTGGCCAATTTGTCGAGGCAACGAACGAGATGTATGCGCAGATTTCTTCTCTAGGATCAAATCCCTTGAAAAACACTAAGGCTCATTCCGCCGAAAGCGGAAGACCGGATATTAACAGTAAGGAGCAGCCAACATGATCATTGCAGAACAAAAGCCCTTAGATGAACTAAAGGCCTTGCTCGGTGACGCCCAAAAAGTCGCCGTGGTGGGCTGCGGGACGTGTGTAACGGTGTGTTTTGCTGGAGGCGCACGCGAAGCCGCCATCGTAGCTTCATCCTTGCGTATGGCATCCAAATTAGATGGCGCACCGAAAGACGTCACCGACGCGGTGGTTCAGCGACAGTGTGAGTGGGAATACCTGGACGAAATCGCGGAACAGGTGGCTGCAGCGGACGTGATCCTCTCGCTGGGCTGCGGCATCGGGGTCCAGGCGATGGTCGAGCACTTTCCGAAAGCCTGGGTGGTTCCCGGTTTGAATACCAGTTTCTTGGGTCTGCCCACAGAGCAAGGGGTCTGGGCGGAACGGTGTGCCGCCTGTGGCGATTGCATCTTAGGCCTGACAGGAGGGATTTGCCCGATCGCGCGCTGCTCCAAGTCGCTACTGAATGGCCCATGCGGTGGCTCCGAGGCCGGCCACTGCGAGATCGACCCTGGCATTCCATGCGCCTGGCAATTGATCTACGATCGCTTGACCAGCATGGGCAAACTGGATGTTTTAATGGAATTGCAGCCGCCTAAGAACTGGCGCACCTCCCGCGACGGCGGCCCGCGTAAAATCGTCCGCCCGGATTTAAGGTTAGTTGTGGAAGAGGAGTAAAGCATGACCATGGAAACCACCACAAACGGTTATCTCGTCGGCTCTAATCTGGAGCGTATGCTCCGAGCCGGACACTTCGCTGTTACCGCTGAACTGGGTCCGCCACAGAGCGCAGAGTCGGAGGTGATTCGCCAGAAGGCAGCTTTGCTACGCGGTTATTGCGACGCAGTCAATCTAACCGACAACCAGACTGCCATCGTGCGCATGTCCAGCATCGGCGCTGGCGCCATCGTGGTATCCGAGGGCTTGGAACCGGTCATCCAGATGACCTGCAGGGATCGCAACCGCCTGGCAATCCAGAGTGATCTCCTGGGTGCACATGCCCTGGGGATGCGCAATCTCTTGTGCCTGAGCGGCGATCACCAGACCTTTGGCAACCATCCCACTTCCAAAAATGTCTTCGATCTAGACTCCCTCCAACTGGTCAAGATGGTCTCCGACATGCGTGACGAACATATCTTTCAATGCGGGGATAGCTTAAAAGGGCAGGAGCCTCGTTTCTTCATTGGGGCGGCCGCGGCGCCCTTTGCCGATCCAATCGATTTCCGGCCGTACCGGCTGGCCAAGAAAGTCCGGGCCGGTGCCAATTTCATCCAAACCCAATTGGTTTACGACGTCGAGGCCTTCGAAAAATATATGCAAAAAGTGCGGGAGCTGGGCCTCCACAAGAAAGCCTACATCCTTGCAGGGGTCGGTCCGCTGAAGAGCCCCGGGATGGCCCGCTACATGAAAAACAGCGTCCCCGGAATCCTCGTGCCGGATGAATTAATTGACCGGATGAACCAGGCAGGTGCTGCCTGGGCTGGGAAGAGCAAAGACGAACTGACCAAAGAGGACAAAAAGGCCCGCTCAAATGCCTGGAAAGACGAAGGTATCAAAATCTGCATTGAAATAATCCGACAATTACGCCAGGTTGAGGGCGTTGCGGGCGTGCACATTATGGCGATCGAGTGGGAAGAAGCGGTTAAACCGATTGTGGAAGGCGCCGGGTTGTACCCACGACCCGTTATTGAAGCAGTGCCGTCATGATCTCTTGGAGGTAGTCCATGAATGAAAATCAGCAGGTTTTTGCTGAATCCATGACCATAAATACCGGTCTTGCCCAGCGCATCCAAGAGGAGTTGGGGCAAAATGTCTACCTGTGCTACCAATGCGTCAAATGTACCAGTGGGTGCCCGGTAGCTGAGTTCTTCGACTGGCAGCCCAACCAGGTGATGCGCGCCTTGCAGTTAGGGCAGGAAGATATCGCCCTTGAATCCCAGACACCCTGGTTATGCGCGTGCTGCCAGGCGTGCACCACCCGCTGCCCTCAAGGTTTGGATGTCGCCGGCATCATGGATTTCCTGACCCGCGAGGCGCTGGCCCAGGGCAAGAAACCCCCAGTAAGCGAGGTCAAGATCTTCAATGAGGCCTTCATGCGCGAGGTGCGTTTATGGGGCAGGGCTTATGAATTGGGCATGATGGCGGAAGTGAAATTGCGCACCAAAAACATCATGGGGGATCTGGATTTGGGTGCTAAAATGCTTCAAAAGAATAAATTCGCCTTCTTCCCCACGCCGACCCGCCCACCGCGCAAGGTCAAACCTGTCCCTGGGGCGGCTACCGCGCTGGCATATTATCCCGGTTGTTCGCTGCACTCCACCGCGGCTGAATTCAACCAATCCGCCAAGGCGGTCTGTGAGGCGCTCGATATGACCTTGATCGAGCTAAAAGGCTGGATCTGCTGCGGCAGCAGTGCTGCCCATCGAGCCGATCCCGAGGCCGCCCTACGCCTCCCTATGGAAAACCTGTCCTTGATCGAACAAAGTGGCTTCCAAGAAGTGACCATGCCCTGCGCGGCGTGCTTCAACCGCCATAAATCCGCCCAATACGAAATCCGCCAGGGTAGTTCTCATCGAAAGAGCGTAGAAGAGGCTATCGGGTACGAATACCAAGGCACGATTCACGTGAGCACCCTGATTGAGGCTATTCTCAATCACGTAGGAAAAGAAAAAGTCGAGGAGAAAACGAGCAAACCGTTAAAAAACCTGCGATTGGTATGTTACTATGGTTGTCTGTTAACCCGCCCGCCAAAGGTAACGGAGGCTGAGCACCCTGAAAACCCCACGGATATGGACGAACTGATGACGGCGCTGGGCGCGGAAGTCCTGGATTGGTCGTATAAGACAGTTTGCTGTGGCGCGGCTCATTCGCTCACCCGCCCAGACATTGTGCTTAAACTGAGCGGAAACCTTATCCAGCACGCCCGGGAAGCCGGCGCTGACATGATCGCGGTAGCCTGTCCGCTTTGTCATACTAACCTGGACGCTCGTCAGTTTCAAATGGGGTTGGAAGAACCCATGCCGGTATTGTACTTCACTCAGTTAATGGCCCTAGCTTTAGGATTACCCGAAAAAGCGGCTGCACTGAACAAAAACCTGGTAGATTCCCGGCCGCTGTTGACGACCAAACAAATCATCTCTGCGGCGTGAACCTGCCAGATCGCCACTAACACGATCCGCTGGGAACGCGAAACTGGTGGTTGAAGCCCTGGAATTGCTCGATCATACAGGATAGGTGAGGCCAACCATGGTTCCTACGGAGACTCTTGATAAACCTGTCGACCCCGTTGAGTTAATCAACGAGACCCTCGAGCGCGCTTGGGGAACAATTTCCGCGGCATACGATGTCACTACCAGCCTCCCCGATCTGCGGGAGTTATTTGAAGGCACGAACCTGCGGAGACCCGGCCAGGCGGCCGAGATAGTGATTGCCAATATGCTGATGGAGGTGGTCGAATGTATTAGCCGCTTCTCTCCCTGGTATAAATTGCCGGCGCGCGCCTTTGGTCTGATCTCGGTGCGCGATCGCTTAACCAACCAAGTCCGCTGGACGCTGGCCCCCGAAGCCACACAAAAATGGGATGAGATCCTGGAACCCGTCGAGATGGCGATCCGGAAATACAGCGGTCTGATCCAGGCAATCATTCTGGTGGATGATCTAATGATAAACGGATTACCGAACGACCCTTGTGTAACCGCCTCTTGCCTCTGCTTGCCGCCACGCAAAATCAAGATTAAACAATCCATATTGGAGCAGGCAGAGATCGTTTGTGATTTGTGCAAACATCCATTCACCTGATTATCCATCCAATAACAGCTCAGGTAATAAGCAGTAGAGTACCATTTTATTTAACATAGCTGAACAGCCATCCATTTATCAGGGACTATTACGCGCGCTTTAAGCCATCCTTTACGACATCCAATTGGAACGAGTCTTGCAACCTTAGCTACAACTTACTTTAATGTAAGATCACTTGCTTGACGCACGATCAGGATTGTGCTAGTATGTTGGTCAAAGCGCGAAAAAATGAAAAATCCTTTGCTAAAGTGAGCAATGGCTCCAAATCTTTCTTTGGGCTCAGGCAGATGATTCCTTTTTAGGAGGAGAAAAATGTCCATCAAACGCCTTCTCGTACTCCTCGCGGTGGTGCTCCTTGCAGCGATTCTGGTAGCCTGCCAGCTTTCGGCTTCCACGCCTCCACCACAGACGCTCACCAGTGAGGGACCAATGAGCACTCTTCAGAGCGAGCTCGGAAACATCGCCACTCAAACCGCCGCGGCAGCAGGAGGGGGCGTGGTTCTTCCAACTACCCAACCGCCCTCCAGCAGTGAGGCAGGTGGCGGCGTCGCAGAAACGGCTACCCCGACACCGGAGCCAACTGAGGCCCCAACCGAAGTCGAGCCGACTGAGGAGCCAGCAGAGGTATCAACGGCTACACCTGGCATCCCAGCTACCTACGCACTCCAGAAGGGCGAATGGCCTTTCTGCATTGCTCGGCGTTTCAACGTCAACCAGTATGAGCTGCTCAATATCAACGGATTGTCGTTGAGCTCCAAGCCTGTAGCCGGTTTCAACTTGAAGATCCCTCAGACTGGAGACCATTTCGCTGGCGACCGATCGCTACGTGATCACCCCACTACATATACAGTGGCTTCAGGAGACACAATCTATACCATCGCTTGCCGGTACGGGGACGTGTCACCTGAGACCATCGCAGAAGCGAATGATATGAAAGTTTCCTCCAAACTCGAGAGTGGAGAAACTTTGAAGATCCCCTAGTCGATTGGAATCTATCCTGGCAAAAAGCAAATAAAGAGTAGCCGGCGAGCGCACTTCCCGGCTACTCTGATCTTAAGGATTGTAAAAGATGAAGTCTTTCCAGATTGTAAAGTCAGAAACCATGTACCGGGGAAGGGTCTTCGATGTGCGGCAGGACCAGGTCCGTCTGCCAAACGACAAGCTGACAGACCTGGACGTTGTGGAGCACAGCGGCTCTATTACGCTATTGCCAATCGACGATGAGGGTCGGATATGGTTCGTGCGGCAATACCGACATCCCGCCAGGGTGGAATTAATCGAGTTACCGGCGGGCGTGCTGGAGAACGGCGAGACACCCGAAGACTGCGCCTATCGCGAAATTCGTGAGGAGACCGGTATGGCGGCCCGCCGACTCAAGAGAGTGGGGGAATTCTTCCTGGCTCCGGGATACTCAACGGAATATATGTACGTCTTTGTGGCGACCGAGCTGCACTCGTCTCCACTGCAACGTGACGCTGACGAGTTCATCAATGTGGAAAAAATCCCCCTCGAGCAGGTCTATGAAATGGCAAGAAAGGGCCGTTTTCGCGATAGCAAGACCCTGGCGGCACTCTTCCTGGCTCAACCTCATTTGTAATTTTTACGAATCTTCCGCTTGCAACGGGATGACCCTGCCTTTTTACCATTAGGGACCGGAGCGACCTAAAAGTTTTTCCACCGCCTCTTTAGAGAGGCGCTGCGGCTGTCCCAGCTGGTATGCCGCTGCAAGGGTACGGGCGACATGTTCCAACGTTTCCAGTCGGACATAGGCCTCCATTAAATCCCGGCCTACGGTGAGCGTCCCATGATAGGCAAGGATGATGGCGTTATGCCTGGCGATCAAGCCAGCGATAGCATCCCGATCCTCTTCGCTAGAAGGGGTTGCGTACCGGGTGGTAGGCACTGACCCCAGCACCACCAAGGCTTCCGGGATGATAGGTTCTTCCAATGAAATGCCTACCAAAGAGAGCGCCACACAAGTGATTGGATGGGCATGGATCACACCGCCCACGTCAGCCCTCTGCCGGTAGACCTCAAGATGCATAGGCAATTCGGAGGTCGGTTCCAACCCGGTCGGGACATCCACGGGACGCCCGTTCGGATCCAAAATACACAACTGCTCCGCTTTCAGATCTGATTTACTGATCCCAGCTGGCGTAACTAGCAAAGTTCCATCAGGGAGGCGCGCAGACAGGTTCCCAGACAGGCCAGAGATATACTCCCTGGCGTACATATTCGACGCAATGGTGATTAATTGTTGGCGAAGATTTTCAGTCAAGGTCTCAGCCGGTCGGTCCCAGAGGGCCGGCTACTACCTCGCGGTTCGGCTCTTGACTTGCCGCGCCCGCCGGACGTATTCAACAAGGTGTTTAGCCAGGTAATTGCGCGCGGGTCAAATTCGCGCCGGCCACAAACATCACAAATCCAGGCCGGGAAATTAGGAACCGTGATCAATTCCCCGCTCAGCCAAGTAAAGTAGGTGATTTGCTTCAATCGCATGACGCCAGCCGAACACTCAGGGCAAGGAGCTAATGACTCGTCAAGTTCATCCTGATTGAGGCCATCATCCTTGATGTGGTCATCTTTGAGACTGTCATCTGCGACCATGGCTCACCGTTCCCTTAGGCGTAAGTTCTATGAATGATTTCACTCAAGGTGCGGCAACGGCGATAGCGGGATGTTCGATCACGCCCCAATTGGTTGGCGGCCAATAAACGAAAATCGCTTTGCCGACGACAAAATCTAGTGGTACTGGACCCCAGTTGTGAGAATCCGATGAATTATTCCGGTTATCTCCAAGAACGAAAAGGGCATCTTCAGGCACATCTCGAGTGATATTATAAGCTGGATCCGCCGCGATGTAATTTTCATCTAGTCGCTGCCCATTTACGTAGACGCTTCCATTCTTTACCTCGACGTGGTCCCCTGGTAAGCCGATAACGCGCTTTATATATTCTTGTTCGGGATCCCTCGGGAAGTGAAACACAATCACATCACCGATGTGCGGAGAGCCGATCTTGTAACTTAATTTGCTGACAATGACAAACTCGCCGCTATGCAGGGAGGGCTCCATACTCGAGCCATCTACGCGAATGCGGGCAGAGATCGCGTTGATCCCTGCAAAGAGGATGACAGATAAAATTAACGTTTCGAGAACATCCATGACAAAGCGTAGGAATCCAGATCGCTTTTCCTCGGGTTCCATCGCGTCAGGGATAGCCTCCGTATGAAACTGCTCCAAATTATCCTCCATTAAACGCTCCTGGAAGGGATTATAAAGCCGGTTCAAGGTGGGGGCAAGGGAAATCTACAATCGAGAGATTAGAAATCTGTGAGTAAATATTAATGATGAGCCTCAGCACATTTCATTTTCGGCGCGGGCGCAAAATTATGCGGATTGGAGTACCCATGAAGCTGTATTCAGCGCGAATGCGATTCTCAAGGAAGCGTAGATAGGTGAAATGGGCCAGATTAGGCTCATTCGCATGAAGCAAAAAAGTGGGCGGATCGCTGCGCACCTGGGTACCATAGTAAATCTTTAACTGCCGACCGGCTCGAGTTGGCGCGGGGTGCTGATCTTGAGCGTTCCGCAGAATCCGGTTCAGGTGTGAAGTTGGAATGCGCACCAATCGTTCCTCGTTTACCCGAAGGGCTAACGGCAACACCTGATCCACTCGCTGCCCAGTTTTAGAAGAGATGAACAGCAGCGGCACATAATCCATGAAGTTCAATTCACGCCGAACAAGCCGCGTAAAATCATCCATGGTGTAAGTGTTTTTGACAATCGCATCCCACTTGTTCACCACCACGACGGCGCTTTTCCAAGCATCCAGGGTGAATCCAGCGATATGGGCATCCTGAGCTGTAAGCCCTGAGGTCGCATCCACCATTAAGATTACTACACTTGAACGCTCAATCGCCTTCAGAGATCGCAAAACGCTGTACTTCTCCACGCCCCGATCAATACGCCCACGGCGGCGGATCCCGGCCGTATCGATCAGGTTTATAGGGATATCTTGGTAGGACAAGCGGGTGTCAATCGCGTCGCGGGTGGTACCGGGAATCGGACTGACGATGGCGCGTTCTTGGCCAAGTAGGCGATTTAGCAAGCTGGATTTTCCCACGTTTGGCTTTCCGACGATGGCAATCTTAACAGAATCATCTTCCTGTTCCTTGCCCATCTGCCGGAAGGTGGCTACCAATGCATCCAGCATATCCCCGGTTCCGGTACCATGCAAAGCCGAGATGGGGTACGGGTCACCCATGCCTAATTCGTAGAACTGGTAAACTTGGGCCCGCCGAGCTTCACTGTCCGCTTTGTTCACGACCAGGATAACCGGAGGCCAGGGCTCTCCCGCCACCACGCGTTGGCTGCGACGGAGAATTTGGGCCACCTCGTGATCCGCAGGGGTGACACCGCTCTCGGCATCGGTCACAAAAAGAACGGCATCGGCCTCCTGGATGGCGATCTCGGCCTGGGTGCGAATTTCCTGGATGAATTCAGCCGAACCAACAGAAAGAGGCTGGCGACCGCTGCCAGCTATCGCCGTAGGGTCAATCCCACCTGTATCCACGATGTCGAAAACTACCCCTGCCCATTCGGCCTCGGCTACCAAGCGATCACGAGTGGTGCCCGGAATTGCGTCGACCACCGCCAGGCGTTCCTCTGCTAGCCGGTTGAACAGGGTACTCTTGCCCACATTCGGACGGCCCACCAGTGCGACAACAGGTTTCACCAAAGCCCCACCTTAGGGCTGAGAGGTACCGCTGGCGGCCGGTGGGGTACCTGTCCCGGGTGCAGGGGTCAATGGGGTTCCCGGCGCAGGCGTCGACGATCGGGCAATGGTCACTTCCACAGAAGCGGGCAAAATAGACTCAACCTTTACTTTATCAGGCACGACATCCACCGCTAAGTCAACTTGATGGGTACTAAGATCCAAATTCTTGACGTCTGCAACCACGCGAATATCCGAGGAGGTTAGTTTATTGAGTACCGGAACCGGACCAGAAAGGATTACCTCGACGGTCTGCGGCGAGATCTCCGCTGAATTGCCGGGCACGAGTCCTATCGGAGTGACCGGCATAGTGATGGTTACGCCACCCTCGATAGCAGCGATATTAACCTGAACCAATACGCTTGAGTTATCGACCACCGAGACACCTTCGGGAAGATTCAACTCTACGAAAGTCTCTATATCGTCCTCGGCACCTGACAAATCCAAAGGTTTGGTCTCTACATACCCAGGCAGATCTTTCACCAGTTGCGGGTCATTGGAAAACACCAATACGCTGGGAGGTGAAACGGAGATATTGGTCAGTTTGTAGCCATTGGCGACATTGCCAGTAGTAACCGGTTTTACCACCACAGTTCGGTAGGCTTCTAACAAAGAGACGGGCTGGTTGACAGTCAGATCACTGGGTGAAATGTTTACATCGTTGACGGGTTTGCCACTGGCATCATAGGCCGTGAGGGGCAGCCGAGTCTGGATATCATCGCGTGCATCCGAGATATCCAGAGTGGCTCGTACTTCCACCACTTGGGAAACCAAAGACTCCCGCCCAGAGACGGTCACAAAGGTCGGGCTACGTGCGGGAATCCCTTTTTGATAACCGGTGGCTGGCTCGCCGATCACGTCCAATTTCGCCGGGAACGTGCGCGATTCCAGCGGTTCTAGGGTCAAGGGGATTGTTTCGGGCGAAACCTGAACGATGCGAGCCGGCTCAAAGCTGGGGTTTACAGTAACCTGCACATTCAGTTCGTACTGACCGGCGCTCAGACCCGTGACATCCACTTGTGCAGTCAAGGCATTCTCAGCGGTGGCCATTCGATCCCAAACGTCCTGAGGGACCCGAATAGTGACCTGGGCTTCTTTTGTGGGTTCGCCCACGATCAGCATGTTAGAATCCTGCCCAACTACCTCAATCGGCACGGTACGGACTTTGATGACGTTTGGATTGGATGAGGTCACTGCTGAAATCCAAACTACAACTGCCAGAGCAAAAGATAGCAGCAATGTCCCCAGATTACTAATAAGCCAACGAATAGGAGAAAGCAACATCATTCCACCTCTTCAGGTCCTCGAACCAAACCTGGGAAAAGCCTGCCGACAAAAGCCTGCATTCCCTTTCTGGGTTGAAACGGCCGGAACAGTGCACGGAGGATATTTTCCAGACGCTCAGCGTTCAGACGCCGAATCATCCGGCCCCCATGAACCACCGAGATCGCACCGGTCTCCTCGGAGACTACCACGGCGACAGCATCACTGACCTCGGAAATCCCCAAGGATGCACGATGGCGCAAGCCCATCTGGCGTTCTGGTGAGCGCGAGAGCACTCCGCTCGAAGAAAGCGGCATCACGCAAGAAGCGGCTATCAGCACCGTTCCAGAAATGATCACAGCGCCATCGTGAAGGGGCGTATTCGGATAAAAGATTTGGATTAAGAGTTCTGGAGTAACACGAGCGTTCATTGGTACCCCAGTTGCAATGTACTCATTTAGATTGTCCAGGCGTTGGAGGACAATCAGAGCACCGTGCTTTCGATCTGCTAACCGGGCGGAGGCGGAAACCACGGCGGAAATCGTGTCCATGATATCGCCCGATGAACCGCTAGCCGTCCGGCTACCATCCAATATGGCGCCTGCCCTACCCAATCTTTCCAGAGCGCGCCGGATTTCCGGTGCAAACACCACTGGGATCGAAATGAGCAAGGCCGGAAGGGTATTGCGCACCAACCAGGAAAAAGCCGGCAACACTTCCAAACTAGTCAACAAGCTTACCAAGGCAATCAACAAAAGCACACCGCGCAACAACACAATCGCCTGAGTATCCCGCAACAAACGCAGAATGCTGAAGATCACGATGGTGACCAAGAGCAAGTCCACCACGCTCACCCAATCCAGGCGGTCGAAGATAAATCCTAGATCACTGAGAAATCTGTTGATAATGTCTACCACGTAGTTCGCAACTCCGACGCAAATGTAACAGGATAAGTCCCCCGTAATCTGCCACGATCAGGGACACACGGTTACACCGGGCGCAAAACTCGATCTTTGCGCAACTGCTTGAACAACAACAGAGTGCCTTTAGGCATCGATTCTTCAGCAGCTTCCTGCCAAGCGCGCACCTTTAGGTTTTGAATCGTGCGCGGTTCATAGTGCAAGTTACGCCAGACGGCCTCATGGCGAGCCAGACTAGGGGGTATAAACAATAAGGACACTTCACATTGTAACTCATGAGAGGCACGTTCTACTTCGCTGATCAGCAGTGACATTCCCTTTTCGAGGTAAACGCTTCCGTCCAGGTAAACGTCGGAGGTACGCGCCACCAAATTCTCGACTTGCCATCCAACCATACCAACCAATTTGCCGTCTTTTCTCAACACCAGAAAAGCCTTCTCACTAAAAGCGGCCACCACATCGGCCTCGGTCATCCTGCGACGACCTCTGCTATGGTCAGTGGCGAAGTCGGCGATCTCCTTTGCCTGCTGCAGCCGGGCACGCCCAACCAGAAAGCCATTTTCAGGCGCGGCTTGCGGCTCTATCTGAGCGGCTCCGGGGGACGCAACGGTCTCCTGCCAGGCAGCCTCCACCTGTTCCCAGATTTGTTCAAAACCGCCATCGTTGTTAATAATCACATGAGCGGCCGCCACCTTGTCTTGCTGAGGAGGTTGGGACTTGATACGCTGCCAGGCGTCTGCCTGTGCCATACCGCGCTTCCGCACCAGACGCGTCAATTGGATCTTTTCGGGAGCGACAGTGACCCAGATACTGTCGCAGGCTGCTCCCAGTCCGCTCTCCAGCAGTTTAATCGCCTCCACAACGACCACCTTGTGCACGGACCGGCGCATCAGGAGATCAACCGCCTGTCCCACCAGAGGATGGACGATAGACTCGAGGCGAGTCAGCGCCTGCGGATCGGAAAAAACCACCCGAGCCAATTTGGCGCGATCAATTTGTCCGTCTGGCGCAACGATCCATTTGCCAAAAGTGTCCACGACGGGCTCGTAACCCGGCGCGTCCTCAGCGATAGCGCGGCGGCCGAGAGCGTCAGCGTCAATGCCGTAGGCACCAAGATGCTCGAGCATCTTGCGCACGACGCTTTTGCCGGTAGCGATGTTTCCGGTTAATCCAATGACAAATTTATCCTGCCAGGCACTCATTATCTTTCCTGCCAGATCTTTCTCATCAGGGAAAATGCAGGTTCAAAATGAACCCGGCAGCTCATTTTGATCCAACAATCCACACTCTTTCTAAAAGTTTCCGTTAACATCCATTTTAGTCTGGGCCAGCCAGAATGTCAAAGGTACTAGATAAAAAAAGGGTCCCAGCAGTAAAAATTGCCAGGACACCAAGCTTTGAGCCACGAGATCAGAGGGTTTTGGAATCATTCGCCCTGCGCCAAGCGAGGATCAAGCGCGTCGCGCAAGCCATCACCTAATAGATTGAATGAAAGAACCGTCACCATAATTGCCAGGCCAGGATAAAAAACCAGGTGAGGCGACGTGAACACTTGATTGCGCTCAGATCCCAACATAGTGCCCCATTCGGGAGTCGGTGGCTGGGCGCCCAAGCCCAGAAAGGAGAGCGCGGCCGCGTCCAGAATCGCAGTAGCAATTCCCAAGGTACCTTGCACAATTAATGGCGGTAAGGCATTCGGCAAGATGCGCAAGAACAAGATATGTGCGTTGCTTGCTCCCAATGCCCGAGAGGCGTCCACGTACTCCTGTTCTTTTACCGACAATACACTGGCACGAACTACACGTGCATATACCGGGATGCTAACAATGGCGATCGCCAGCAAGGCATTTTGCAGGCCCCTCCCCAGGACAGTCACAATCGCAATAGCCAAAAGCAGCGAGGGAAAAGCCAGCAACACGTCCATGAAACGCATGATCACATTATCCATCCACCCACCCAGAAAGCCAGCAATCGAGCCAAGCAACGTCCCAACAACGATGGCAAATCCAACTGTTGTGAATCCGATAAACAAAGATACGCGCGCGCCGAAGATAACCCGGCTGAACTCATCGCGCACGTTCCCATCGATGCCCATCAAGTGCTGGGGGCGATCCGCCGGACAGCCCAACAAGTGGATGCACGGGGCTTCGCGTTTCTTGACGTCCTCGACCCCGATCAAGACCTGTTCCGGGTCATAAGGTGCAATCACCGGGGCGAAGATCGCAACCAGGAGCAAAAACCCAAGGATGGCCAACCCGATTTTCGCTGAGCGCTGGCGCAGGATGCGCCGAAGGGTCACGCGCCAAAGGCTATTCGAGGTATAGGATGGTTCGCGTTCCAAGGTGAGCGTCTCGGAGGTCATGCTCGGCTCACTCCAACTTGATACGCGGGTCGATAAACCCATAGGTCAAATCGACCAGCAGGTTGATCAGTACGTAACCAATGGCAATGACCACAGTGAAAGCCTGCACAATAGGAAAATCGCGAGCGGTGATGGCCTCGAACAACATGCGCCCAACTCCGGCCAATCCGAAAATCGTTTCCGTAAGCACGGCGCCGGCGAACAGCGTGCCCATTTGCAGCCCGATGATAGTTACAATGGGCAATAGGGCATTGCGAAAAGCGTGCTTCAGCACTACCATTCGCTCCTCTAAACCTTTGGCTCGCGCAGTACGAATGTAGTCCTGGCGCAGGACTTCAAGCATGCTTGAGCGGGTCATCCGGGCAATGATCGCCAATGGAATAGTGCTCAGGGCAACCGAAGGCAGAATCAAATGCGTAATGGCATCTTTCAAAACTTCCCATTGCCCCGTGATCAGGGAATTAAGAATGTACATATTGGAAACAAATTCGGCAATGCGAAACTGGGTGGTCCCTGCTGAGATATGCAATCCCCAGATCTGGTAAAAAGGAACGGGGGCAACTCCGGCCGAAAGGCGACCGGAGGGGGGCAGCCAGAAAGGCGTGTCCCTGAGCACCAGCGCAAATATATATGCCAACATCAATCCCAGCCAGTAAACCGGCATGGAGACACCTGTATTCGCCACGATCATGGTCGTTACGTCCGCGATTGAATTCCGGCGTATGGCAGAGATAATTCCTAACGGGATACCAACTAATACCGCAATGGTCAGGGCCATAAGACCCAATTCAATAGTAAGTGGTAGCCGTTCGATCAAGATGCTCATCACAGGGCGGCTAAAGCGAATCGAGTCGCCAAAGTCGCCTTTCAGCACATCGCGCATATAGATCCCAAACTGGACAGGTATCGGTTGGTCCAACCCACGTTGGCGAATAAATCGATCACAGACCTCCGCCGTGGCCTTTTCGCCCAAAATAGCTTTGCAGGGATCGCCAGGGATCAGGCGCGCGATGGTAAAGGTGACAACCAGAATGCCCACCAGAACAGGTAGGGACAGAATGATGCGTCGAATGATGTATTTGGTCATAGCATGTGTTACAGACCACTGGATGGAGAGGAACGCGGGATAGCAAATTGCCCATCCGGGACTTTGCTACCCCGCGTCACTCGAAAGTTACATTAGATACTGGATAGCCTGCAGCTGTGTCTACTGGCCAGCATTAATCAGGTTATCCCATAGATAAGAGTAGTACTCCCATGAACCGGTATTGCCGACGTGGTAAGGACTGGAAGCGTCCAGACCCGCTGTCCAGGACAGCACAACGTCATTGGCGTCGAAGTCCGAACCATCGTGGAACTTCACACCCTGGCGGAGAGTGCAGGTCCACACGGTGGAGTCATCGTTGGATTCACAAGAGGTCGCCAACTCCGGCTCCGTATCACCGGAATCGGTCTTGTAACGATAGAGGGTCTCATTGACCTGCTGGCAAGGTCGCAAAGACTCGCCGTCAGTCTCGTCAGCACAGTACAGGCTGATAGGTTCGGCCGTTTGCATGAAGACCAGGGTATCCTTACCGGGATCCACCAGTGCAAAGTCCGTGGCGCCAAATGGCGGCGTGTACGCACCGTTCAGGCTGGCCAGGGCTGCATCAGCCGAGGCAGCGTGAACAATGGGCACCATGGGGACCAGGTCGCGGATGGCATTGTTGGCCTGCTCGTAGAGCGGCTCGGCCTCGTTAGCATCGGCGATCTGGGAGGCTTCCACCAGCGGTTCGTAGATTTCAGGGAAGGGATCACCGAATTGCGGGTTGGTCTGGCCGAAGTGGAAATCCAAGAAATTCGTGATGTGGGGGTAATCAGCGCCCCAGCCCAGCAAGTAGAACCCGTCCAGGCGACCATTGGTCGATTCATCAATGAACTCACCCGACTCCATCACCACAACCTCGGCGTCGATATTGAGATTCTGCTTAAGTTGGGTTTGAATCTCGACAGCCACCGGGCCTGGTTCAGGCAGATAAACGCGGGACACATCGCGGTAGTAGATCTTCGTTTGGAAGCCATCCGGATAGCCAGCATCCGCCAGGAGTTGTTTGGCAGCCGCCGCATCGAAATCGTACCAAGAATCTCCCGTGCAGCCGTTAGGAATGCTGCAGGGGGTGAAGTGGGATGCCACCTCCGAGCCCTCGGGATAGAAGTTATCGACAATGCGCTGCCGATCAATCCCCATAGCAATGGCCTGACGAACCTGCTGATTCCCAAAAGGCTCAAATGTATTGGTCATCGCCAGGTACAAAACATTCGGGTTTTCCACGTGAATCAATTGCAGATTGGGGTCGTTTTCGACGCTGGCATAGTCATCCGGGCTGAGAGCGGTAATCATATCCACCGTGCCCGCCTGGAGCTCCAGCAAGCGCGCGGCAGGTTCAGTGGCCCAACGCAGGACAGCCGTTTCAGTTTTGGCCGGATCACCCCAATAGTCATCAAAGCGCTTAAACACCACGCTATCGCCACGGTTCCACTGGTCGATCATATAGGGCCCAGTGCCGATCGGATGTGAGAGTAAGGTCTCCTTGTTGGCTTCATTGGCGTTGGCTTTAATCCATTCCTCGGGGTAAATGCCGAACGGCGTGAAAGCGGCCTTAGCCAGGAAAGCCGGATCGGGTCTGCACATGGCGAATTCAACGGTGTATTGATCCAGCGCCTTGATCGAGTTAATTTTGCCGCCGTAGTCGCAGTTGGGGGCCTCTAAACTCAGGGGTTCAAAGGCCGCCGTCGCTTCAGTAGGCGCCTCCGTGGCCATTGCTGTTGGTGCTTCAGTGGCCATTGCCGTTGGCGCCTCTGTCACCACCGGGGCCGCCGTAGTGGCCACAGGGGCCTGGGTTGCTGCTGGCGCACATGCTGCCAGGATCATGCTGGCCAACATCAATACCGCCAGCAATGCATACAACTTGTTATGCTTCATTTTCTCTCCTCCATAAATCTATGGTTCGAACGTTGTTCTAAATACTCAAAAAAGCGGGCCTATGTTTATTTTTTTTCGGCGAGCACCTCCTTTCTCGGCATTATCTTTATGTTCTTTGGAAACGCAGGGACTGCCCAATTATAAACTACAATCTAATCTTTATGAAAGTGAGGCCGCAGCCTCTTGGGGATCTACCCCTGTCCACGGCGACTCCCGAAGATCCACGCCCGGTGGAAATAGATCTAAGGTGCGGTTATCTGATAATACTAAATGGGAGAGGATCAGGTTCAATACTTCTGTAAAGAATTCATTACGAAGGTTGGGCACCTGCCGACCGATTTGGCACACCAATATAGACTTCAAAAAGGGGGCAATTTGTCCGTTTTCTTATATGACACCTGACACTTTGCAGGAAAACCGGTTGATTGTATACTCATTAGCATACTGGTCCAGCCAAGGGAGATGCCCAGAACAGGAGAAATGTCATGGCGGTAAAAACCTGGAAGACCATCAAAGTCCAATATTGTCACCACGTTGGCGCCGATGTGGATTTAGAAGCCGAAGTTGTTTACCCATCCGAATGGTTGCCTGAACAGCCCCCTCGCATCCTGGCGCATCGCTGCTCACGGGGTCTGGAATGCAATCTGGACAGCCGGCCCAGTTGTGTTTGGGCAGGGACAAACCCGGCCTATGATCCATTTGCAGCCACAAGGTAGCGTTATTCCATCAGGCTTCCTTCTCTCTCCTCCCCAACCGAGTTAAAAACGATCAACCCCGTGAGGGATGCCTCACGGGGTTGATCGCTGTGGATTCCCTAAGTCAGTGGATCACTCCCAGCTTGCGACCCACGGAGGCAAAAGCCTGCAGACCTTTGTCCAAATCCTCTTTGGTATGAGCTGCCGAAATCATCACCCGGATACGCGCTTTGCCCTGGGGAACGGTGGGGTAGCCAATCGCCATACCGAACACACCGGCCTCGAAAAGTTCCCGGCTGAATTGCTGGGCCAGAGGTGCTTCCCCTAACATGATGGGAGTTATCGGGGTGGCGCTTTGGCCGGTATCAAAGCCCATGCGCTGCATCTCGCCCTTGAAGTAGCGGGTATTCTCCCACAATTTATCTACCAGTTCAGTAGATCCCTCAAGGATATCAACCGCCTTCAGACAAGCGGCCACGTCGGGAACCGTCATTGCGGAAGAGAAGAGAAAGGGCCGCCCACGCTGGTGCAGCCATTCCACGACCAGTGGATTGCCGGCCACCACGCCGCCGACCACGCCAAAAGCCTTGGAGAGGGTCCCCACTTCAACATCGACTTTGCCGTGCAGGTCAAAGTGGTCGACGATACCGCGGCCGCCTTTGCCCAGCACGCCCTCCCCATGAGCATCATCAACCATGAGGATTGCGTCGTAATTCTTGGCCACTTCATAGATTTTGTCCAGGGGTGCCACATCGCCATCCATACTGAACACGCCGTCGGAGATGACCATAGCCCGGTCGTACTCCGGACGATGCTCCTTCAGTACCCGTTTCAAATCTTGTGGGTCGCAGTGCTTGTAACGGATAATCTCCGCCCTGGAGAGGCGGCAGCCGTCGATAATGCTGGCGTGGTTGAGTTCATCGGAGAAAACCGCATCTCCGCGGCCAACCAAGGCGGGGATAGTCCCGAGATTGGCATTAAAGCCAGATTGGAAGGT
>DASQQR010000278.1:0-5768 GCA_035643335.1 Anaerolineales bacterium | reverse complement strand
CGGTCAGGCTGAGTTAACAAATCAAAACAGGATCAGACCTGGACCGCTCTCTCTGGCTCCAGATGAAACAAATCTCCGCGACCCCGGCTTCAATCCGGCACTCTGGGGTAGTGGAGTTTTGGTCGATTCCGCAACGAATACACCTGTCACCAGATTCGGCGGTGAAGCTTCTGCCAGCATAGTCGAGTTCATTAAAGCGCATTACGTCCACAGCCAAATCGAATCCATATTATATCTACCAACCTCCGTGCGCCTACCGGAGAGCCTGATCGGCTACTTGGGGCACCATTCGCTGCCGAAGTTTTTTGAGGAATGCTGTTCTGCGATAAACTACACACGGCGTTTGCCCTATTGGGATCAGAATTGGGATGGTGAGACTTTAAAGCAATCAATCATCCCAATCCTCCTAAATCTTTTTCTCATCGCCACAGGCCTGCGGGTAGCATGGGAAAAGAACCGCGTTATCGGACTGATACCGTTAGGTTTCAGTATTGTTTACTTCCTGATCAACGCAGTGGCTCGCACATCTGGAGGCCGGTACATCCTGGCTGTCGATTGGGTCCCTATGATGTATTTCGTCATTGGCTTGGGGCATATCTCCGTGGCGGGGATAGGGTTCCTTTTCAGAACCGTTCCACAATTGGATAGTTACCAGCAATCTGAGGACAGTCCTCACGCAGCGGCAGATAAGGAAACGCCTTGGCCCGTGACCAGATATCTCCTAATTTCACTCGGCTTTTTCTTTCTAGGGTCCCTCTTACCCATCACCGAAAGAGCTGTTCCACCGCGCTACACTGAAACGGTCAAGCAGGAAGTGCTGTCCTCCCTGCTCGCGTCTCGAGCACTTGGCGTTTTTGGTCAATCCGATTTGGACAACTTCAATAAGTCAAATGGCAAGGTTATAATCGGAAGAGCTCTTTACCCCCGATACTTCGAATCCGGCGAAGGTGCCCCGGGCAAGCCCACTACGGATCGGTGGGCCGAGAGCGCCAAACCGAGCTTCTATTCCAAGGATTTTTCCCGGCTTAGCTTTTATCTTGTCGGACCCGAGAATCTGTCCGTACTGCTGCCAATGGAGAAAGGCCCAGATCATTTTCCGAATGCATCCGATGTGATAGTCCTAGGCTGTCAGGGGAAAGAATATTTCGATGCATTGGTAGTTGCCCGCTTCGACCTTCAACATTCCGTTGAAGCTTTGTTCACCCGTTTCCCCGAACTCGAGAATTTGACCTGTCCTTTCCCAGCTTCCAAATAACCAGGGTAACTTCTCAATAGGAAGGGGTGGGGGTTTGTTGGAGTGGCTCCGCCCACTCCAACAAACCCCCACCCCCCAATTATTTTGTTACTTTTACGGGACCGCCAGCCTCCGTGTGTGCAAACACCCGGCTTGCGGCTGTGAACAATCCAAACATCACCCACATGTTGGGGAGGGCAAAGGAGTCGAATGAAAATGCTGCTAATGCGAAAGCAACGAATCCGAGAATACCCGCGATCCCCCAAAACTTGCCCTCTTTGAAAGGAGATAACCAGAAAAATATCACCCAACCCAGCATCGAGATCAGAAACACCACAAAGGAAGCAGTTCCTACCAGCCCCGTCTCAGCCATTAACCGAGCGTATAAATTTTTCGCGGTTACTAAACGAGCCCTGCCTTGCTCGGGTGTAATTAATCGTAGTAGCTCAGGCATCTTAAACAGCGGGCGATCTGGCAGCATTTCCTCAAAGTGGAAAGCATAATTGCCCACTCCCACGCCAAACAAGGGATGACTTTCAAACATGTGAAAAGCCGTCTCCCAATAAATAAACCGTTGGCTAAACGCAATATATGTCCAATACTCTCCGGTGCTTTCCTCGTCCGTCCAATATCTCCACAAACGAGAGAAATAACCATTCCGGCTCCCAACCCAAAAGATGAGACCACCCAGCACCAGGATCGTCATACCACCAAGAGCGACGCGCTTCGCCAGCCTTGCCCAACCGAGTTTCGCTGTTGTAATATTCTCAACCTTGGAAGGTCTATACAAAAGCACGCCCAGGAACAATACCGCCGCGCACACGACCAGCCCCGCTCTGGAGTATGTAAAGATCAACACGAAAACCGACCAGATTAGCAGGAGCAATTCAATTGTTATCCAGCGGGACTTCCAGCGAAAAACTGTCGTCCGAGAAAGCACACTGGCAAACAGCCAGGGCATCAATAAGAAGCTGATTTGCTCGGCAAACCAGTTCGGCTCATAGGTTAAGCCGGATACACGCTTGGGAATTAACCTGCGAATCGAAATATATTTTTGAACCTCGCCCATCCATTGAAAATATTCTGGAGAATAGTGAAGCACATAGACGACCTGCAGAGAACCCCACAAAAGTGCTATAGCAAAACCGGCATATAGCCACCGCAGGCAATACCTCATATCCTGGTGATTGCGGGGCAGCAGGGCAACTGTCATGTAAAAAGCAACGCCGAGCCCCAAGGTCAGCAAGCTGCGAATCGTGCGATCCAATAAACTCACGCCTAATAAGCCATCCACACCTCCAAGAAAGGCCCAGAGGGAGCCTGCCACTACCACAATTACAAAAACCAGGAGCGGAACAAATGGCTTTGGCACCGGTTCACCTATCAAACGGGGGATTGTAGCAACAATCAACAGGATGATCAGGGGGTAAATCGCCAGAGGGCGCACAAGCGCCACGCCGCCTAATGCAGGAGGCAGGTAAGGAAAACCGGTTACAGGCAGGCTCACGAAAAACAGGGCCCAGGCCGCCTTTTCAATCCAAAGCAATATTCCTTTTCGGGATAATTCCTTGGAAATCATCCTCTCAGAGTCAAACACGCCAGGCGCACGATAACAAAAGCAATCAAGCCAAACAATCCTCCGACCAGCGCTACCAGAGCCGGACTCCGCATTGAACGGACTTCAACCGCCCCCTGGTTCAGAGGCTCAACGTATAGATAGGCTGATAGGCCGCGAGCGCTTCTCTCTTCTTCGGACCAGCGCAGATTAAGCTCAATTCGCTGAGCCTGCCATGCTTTTTCCTGCAATTCTAGCAAATGCAGGTCATCCTCTGCACCTGCCAGGGCTCGATCGATCCAGGAAAAGTATTCCTGGACTTCAGCATCGGGAGGAGGCATTTCCTCCAGCATTAATCGTTCGGAAAGGTTCTGATTGGACACGCGGGCCACCAGATTCTGTAAACGCCAGCGTTCCCGCGCATCCAGCGGGCCAGAGGATTCGGATTGGCGTGTTTCTTCTAGCCAGGATAATAGCGCTTGTCTGGCCTGCTCCAAAGCCAAAGATCGCTCTCTGGTCAACGATAATCTATAGGCTACAGTGTTCAGCTCTCGGTCAATCTGGTTAAACTGGTTGGCGTGTTGGATTGCGTCCGACAATTGCTGGAAGACGACATCACGCCAGGTCCGCGCTATCTGGAAAGCACTCTGAGAACTGTCAGCTACTGCCGCCAGGCGCCATTTTCCAGCATTGCGCCAGCGAACCGAGAGCATCTTACCCAGGTCCTCGGCAGCCAGATTCTCCCAACTGGAATCCTGACTAGTGAGATTCGCCAAAAGTGTCTGTACGACCTCATCTGACAAGACAAATGCATCTAGCTGTCCCATCTGCCAGTTCTTGTAATCATCTGGATTGCTCAATTCCGTGTCTGCATTGAAAGCCACATACATTCCGGCCTCTGCCTGATATTTTGGGGGCAAGGCATAGGAAACCCCCCAGCCCAAGAAACACCCTACCAAAAAGGCCAGAAACAACCAGGGCCACCGCTGCGTCAGACCCAGGATTTCATCTTGTATGGTCCAATCCGTTATCATACCAACAATTTGTGGAATCTTGTCTTCCCTAATAAGGCCAAACCTTCTTGCTGTCCAGGATCAACAACATAATCACACCCAGAGATAAGATCATGCCAAATATCCAGTTGGATATTAACGGAGGCAAATCCAGGGCAATAAAAGCCAGACAGCCTAACAACAAAGCAACCGTCTGCATGGTTAAAACCGCTCGCGTTGAGTTCAGTCCTAAGGATACCAGCCGATGATAAGTATGGTCGGTAGCAGCCTTGTAGACCGGTCTTTTTCTACGCAGACGAGAGACCACCACTAAGATGGTGTCAAAGAGTGGTACGCCAACCAGTAAAATCGGCACATACCAGGAGGCAAAACGGGAAAAACCAACCGGGTTATAAGCAATAGCCAGGGAAGCCAGTACAAAACCTAGAAACTGGGAGCCAGAATCTCCCAAATAAAAATAGGCCGGCGAGGTGTTGTAATAATATGCCCCCAGGCAGGCGCCCAGCAAAACTGTGCTGAAAAGTGAAAGATCAAGCTGCAATGATTGGATCGTCACGAACATGAAGAAGGCAAAAGCAACCCCGGACAGACCGATGGCGAGGCCATCCATGCTGTCCACAAAGTTATATGCATTTGTCACCCCGACCACCCATAGAATGGTGAGGCCGACGTTCAGCCAGTTCTGGTAGAAGAGACGTACTTGAACACCCAAAGCAACCAACAGGATAGTTGCCAGCAACTGTCCTGCTATCTTCGATAAAGGAGACAAGTCCTTAATATCGTCCAACAGGCCAAACAGTAATATAACGATCGATGCTCCCATAATTGGGTAAAGGTCAGAATGCCTGAGCACACCTTCTAAAAGCAGCACAATAGTAACTGTGGTAAAAAGGACAATTCCCCCAGCAACCGGGACCGGGCTGCGATGCTGTTTATGTGGCGCTCGATTCGGATCATCGATTAGTCCCAACTTGCGTGCTAAGAAGAAACCCAACGGCCCAAGAACCAGGGACAGTAGCGCGGCGATGAAAATGACTCTGAAGGTAAGAAAGGTATCCAAAGATGTTGGCTTTTCGGTTTAGCGAATTTTGGATTACTTAACGGTCTCGCGATACACTGCTAACGTTTCTGCGTTAATTCGCCTGTTCGAAAATCTCTCCGCAACCAGTTCACGTCCTGATGAGCCCATTTTACTGCGCAAGCTGGAATCCGAAATCAATTGGTAGAGAGCTTCCGCCAATGCTTCAGCATCATTGGGGGGCACCAGCAGGCCATTAGCTCCGTGGATCACTACCTGTCTGCAACCGGGTACATCCGTTGCAACAATGGGGCGGCCACAAGCAGCGGCTTCCAAGAGCGCCGTTGGTATCCCTTCTCCAAGAGAAGGCAAGGTGACTATATGGCTCTTCTTATACACCATCTTCATGTCCTGGCACCATCCCCACCATTCCACAGCTCCTTCCTTGACCCATTCCTCAAGGGTAGTCTGATCTACGGTCCTGGGGTTTCCAATGTCGGGCTCCCCAACCAAGGCCACACGTACCTGAGTTTCTTGATGTAGTAGGCGAGCAGCCTCTACTAACACCCCCACGCCCTTATCCCACAACATCCGAGCAGGCAAGACAACAATTGGCAATCCATCTGGTTCCACCGTTGGTGTAAAACGATCCAGATCGACGCCCACACCTTCAATCAACCATGTTCGCTCCGGCCGGACCAGCTTTTCTGAGACAAAATATCGACGATCCGTCTCATTTTCAAAGATTACCGCACAATGACGGGATTTAAAAGCTGCGTAGTAGGTCGGCTTAACCAACTTCCTGAGTAAGCGGGCCTTGAAATCCTCCCCAAGGAAGATATAGCCGCGACCAGTGATCGAGTTCACTATGCCAGGAACGCCCGCCAGTCTGGCAGCCCATGAGCCGTATAAAACAGGTTTTATGGTGTGATGGTGCACCAATAACGG
>DASQQR010000277.1:0-4830 GCA_035643335.1 Anaerolineales bacterium | reverse complement strand
CACAATCGAGTACGTGGTCAAGACCGGCGATAGCCTGGAGGGCATTGCGGTCCAATTCAGCAGTACCGTCGATGCCATCCTCCAGCAGAACGATCTTGAAAACGCTAATGAGATCTTTGTCGGCCAGACGCTGGTCATCCCCGTCAACATCGCTACCCCGGTTCCCACGAATACGCCGGGACCAGCAGCCGTGCTTACCCAGCAAGCCGCCACCGCTCAACCCGCATCCACGGCTGAGCCCACCGCGACACCTTGACCGCAGATTAGTCTGACAGAATGTCGAATCGCTGCCAACAGCTAAAACCCGGCGACTGAAATCCCGGCTATCAGAGCCTCGGAATTTGACACAAAAAGGCGAGTACCAGTGACACTCTCGGTAGTCGCCTTTTTTCATCCCTTGACTGGGATGCCATTTGACTTATAATGAAAATGAAAACCTTTTTCATTTATATTCTTTTCTTGGCTCTCCCGTTTCTTTCAGGAACGAGGTTCATTCCGCCGAAAGCGGGAGACCCTTTTTTCCCATGTCAACTCTGGCTAACAAATGGCTGCATAAGCTCCAGGATAGTGGCTGCCGCCTGACGCAATCACGTCGGGTGGTGATTGAAATTCTGGCCAACAGCGAGCACACGCTCAGCCCAACCGAGGTATTCGACCTGGCGCGGGAACGATATGCCTCTCTGGGTCTGGTTACGGTGTACCGTACGCTGACCAAACTGGAAGAGCTGGATTTGATCCAGCAGGTGCACCAACCGGATGGTTGCGAAGCGTATATTGCCAGTAGGCCTGGGCACCAGCACTTGTTGATCTGCCAGGGGTGCGGGCGAACAGAGTATTTCTGGGGTGATAAACTCGACGGATTGATGACCAGGGTGGAAAGTGAGAGCGGCTTCCTCATCCAGGATCACTGGCTGCAGCTCTTTGGTCTGTGCGTCGATTGCCAGAAGAATGCTGAGGGTGAATGACCTTGAGGATTACGACCTTTTTTCGGCACAAAGGTATCCAACTCAGACTCATCATGGCAATAGCTTGGGTTACTTCCATGGCATTTCTGGCCGCATGCGGAGTAACGAACGATTCGTCCGGCTCCGCTGGCAGTCAAAGCGACAAAATCAAGGTTGTAGCCACAACCACCATCTTGGGCGATGTGGTCAGCCAGGTCGGCGGCGATGCCATAGACCTGACTGTATTGCTCCCCACCGGGGTCGATCCCCACTCCTTCGAGCCGGCTCCCAAGGACCTGACTGCCGTGGCAGATGCCGACTTAATCTTCATCAATGGCGCCGGTCTGGAAGAATTCCTAAACAGGTTGCTCGAAAACGCGGCCGGTGCATCGGACAAAGTGATCAATACCTCGGATGGGATCAAGCTCCGTGATCTGGAGGAAACTGATACCGGGCCACTCGACGAACCCGAGGCGCAGGACGTGGACCCGCACGTTTGGTTCGACCCGACCAACGTGATCACCTGGACGCGGAATATCGAAAAAGCCCTCTCCGGCCTGGATCCAGCCAACGCCCAAACTTACACCGCGAACGCAGATACGTACCGCGCAAAACTCCGGGAGCTGGACACCTGGATCAAGCAACAGGTGGCTCAAATCCCGCCGGACAGGCGCAAGCTGGTCACCGACCACGAGGATTTTGGCTACTTCGCCGATCGCTATGGATTTGAGCAGGTAGGTGCGGTCATCCCCAGTTTCAACGCTGCCGCTGAACCTTCAGCGCAGGGGTTGGCAGAATTGGAGAATGCCATCAAACAAGCCGGTGTGCAGGCGATTTTTGTGGGAACGACGGTGAATCCAAGTCTGGCCGAACGCGTTGCCACCGACACCGGCGCAAAAGTGGTCTCCCTCTACACCGGTTCCCTGAGCGCGCCCGGAGGCGAAGCCGGCACATATCTGGCTCTCATGCGCTACGACGTAACCGCTATTGTAAAAGCGTTAAAATAGTAGACCGGATAAAGAAAATCGAATATGGTACTCGAACAATTACGTAAATCCAAAATCCTCCTCGGCCACGCGGCGCATAAACCCGGAACCCCTATCCTGGAGGTCAGCGGTTTGACCGTGCGCTACAATGGTACTCTGGCATTGGATGACGTCTCCTTCCAGATCCCAGCTGGTACGCAAGTGGCCGTGGTGGGACCCAATGGCGCCGGCAAGAGCACCCTGTTTAAAGTCATCGCCGGGGTGCTGAACCCAACTTCCGGGCAGGTGAAGGTTTACGGCGGGGGACCTGGCGGGCATATCTGCATCGCTTACCTGCCTCAGCGCAGCCAGGTCGATTGGGATTTTCCGGTCAACGTCGCGGATGTGGTCATGATGGGCCGGATCGGGAAGCTGGGTCTGCTGCGCTGGCCAGGCGCGAAGGACTGGGACATCGTTCACCAGTCGCTTGAGGTCGTAGGGCTGGACCAGCTCGCCGGCCGGCAGATCGGGGAGCTTTCGGGTGGGCAGCAGCAGCGCATGTTCATCGCCAGGGCCTTGGCCCAGGAAGCAGAATTGATGCTCATGGATGAGCCCTTCGCCGGCCTGGATCTGACTTCCCAGGCGGACATCGTGCAGATCCTGAAGGATTTGGGCGGGCGGGACGTGACCATGTTGGTCGCCATGCACGACCTGAAAATGGCAGCTGAAAACTTCGAGCGGGTCATGTTGTTGAACCGCCGCTTGGTGGGATTGGGAGAACCCGAAGAGACCTTCACCTCGGAGCGTCTCGTTGAGGCCTATGGGAATCACCTGCACCTGGTCGAGGCCGGCGACGAGCTCCTGGCCTTGAGTGACACCTGCTGTGATGAGGGGCAGGATCCTCCCAGGCGACAGGCGGGCCAGGCCCGGAGGCGAGAATGAGGCCTTGTCCGTTGCAGGCAGCATGAACAGCTTTCTGGAGCTGCTTCTCGGGCCGCTGAATTACCCCTTCATGGTGCGTGGTCTGGCAGCCGCGCTGATGGTGGGAATTGTGTCCGCCACTGTGGGCACCTACGTTGTCCTGCGCGGCATGGCCTTTTTCGGGGACGCCCTGGCGCATGCCATTCTGCCGGGCATCGCAGTCGGTTACCTGGTCGGGGGCGGCGTGCGCGGGCCCCTTTTTTGGTGGGCGCTGCTCACCGCCATCCTGACCTCCATCGGGATCGGCGCTGTCACCCGCGGGGCGAAAATCAAAGAGGATACCGCCATCGGGATCATCTTCGCCGGCATGTTCGCCTTGGGCATTGCCCTCATCTCGACGGTACGCAGCTATACGGTGGATCTGACCCACTTTTTGTTCGGCAACGTGCTCGGGGTTTCGACCGGCGACCTGTGGCTGATGGGCATCTTCGCCGCGCTGATCATCCTGGCGATATTGGTATTCTACAAGGAATTTTTAGTGCTTTCTTTCGATCCCGTCCTGGCCTCGACTCTGCGCCTGCCAGCCCGGTTCTTCGAATACTTGCTGCTGGTCTTGATTGCCACCGCCATCGTGGTCTCCCTGCAGACCGTGGGCGTGGCTCTGATGGTGGCTATGCTGATCACGCCTGCCGCTACCGCCTACCTCCTGACCCACCGCCTGCCGGTCATGATCGCCCTGGCGGCCATTTTCGGCTCTGTGTCCGGCGTGATCGGGCTGTATCTCTCCTTTCACCTCAATGTGGCTTCCGGCCCAGCCATCGTGCTGACCACCACGGCTTTCTTCCTGCTGGCCTGGGCCGGGCGCGCCCTGGGGAGGCTGCGCACGGGCAGGAGAGCCGCGGAGCTGGCGAGCGCGGAGGCTGGCGAGCGCGGGGGCTAGTACGCCTGGGCGTAGACCGACCAACGGTTGTCAGCCTGAGCCGCACGAAGGAACTGTGGCCACCGCAGAGTATATTTTCGTTCTTTAGCGCTAGGGGGCTGGGGAGCTGACGGGGTATGGCGCCAGGGAGGCGCTGACCGCTTGGATACGGGCCAGGATTTCGTTGGCTTCCACCTCTCCGGCCAGGTGAACGCGACCGTCCCAATCCACATGCGTGGGGATGAATTGGTACCCGGCGTAGTGCTCGCCCTCGAAGATCACCTCCAAGATAACACCCTGCATGTGATCCAGCGCCCAGTTTTGGTCGAAGACGAAATTCCCCAGGCCGTAAAACACCTTAACGCTGTCGATCTGCTCAATCGCCTGCACTACGTGGGTGTGGTTGCCCACTACCAGGTCCGCACCCGCTTCCACGGCGACCCGCGCCAGGCCGCGCTGGATCCAGTTGGGGGTGGCGACGTCCTCGGGGCCCCAGTGGGGCATGGCGATGACCACATCGGACACCTGGCGCGCCGCAGCGATGGCCGCACGTAAGTTGTTTTCATCCAACACCGCGATGCCCGCGCTGTCCTCGGAGGCGAAGGTCTGCGCCTCGATCTGCCCCAGAGAGACGATGCCGAAACGTACCCCGTTCAGGGTCACCACGACCGGCTGCATGGCCGCCGCCAGCTTGTCCCCGGCTCCAACTGGGATAATCCCCACCCGCCGCAGGTTGTCTAGCGTGTCGAAGAAGGCCCGGTCGCCGCAATTGGTCAGGCCGCAGTTCTTGATGTGGTTGGTGGCCACGCTCATCACGTCGAAGCCGGCCCGCGCCAGGGCATCCGCGTTTTCGGAGCTGCCCACCAGCAGGTACGTCGAGGTGCAGCCCGTATGGGCCGGATAGTCGCTGATCGTGGCGTTGAGCGTGCCCACCGCCAGGTCGGCCGCCGAGATCACCTCGCTCACCTCGGCGTACGGGTAATCCGGATCGCCCCGTTCGTCAATCGCCGCCTCCACGCACCGCGCCGGCACGATCACGCCCGTGAACAGCAGCGTGGTTATGGGCTGGGGTGCCTGGGTG
>DASQQR010000276.1:0-4009 GCA_035643335.1 Anaerolineales bacterium | reverse complement strand
GGCGGAAACGTCGGAGAATGGAGAATGGCATTAATAAACGCCAACTCCATCGGCTTCTCAGTGAATTGAATTTCCGGATTGGCAGAGCGCACGAACGCCCAAGCGCCGAATGCAAACAGAAACAAAAGCTCGACCCCAATGACCAATTTCTTCTGTTCGCGCCACCAGACAAGTATCTCCTGGCGAGAAATCCCCCGAGCCGCCCAATAGCTGAGGGCCAGTATTATCCCAAAAGCTAGCAACAGTCCTCCAGGGTTATTGCGGAGGATTTGCAGCGAAGTGAACAACCAGAAGATATATCCCCAGGACAGCAGCCCCAAAGCACGGCTGAAAGCGTAACCGCGGTCAGGCAACCCTGGCAGCAAACGAAACGAGAGCGGGAATACAGCGATTCCAACCAGAGAAATTGACAGGTACCAGAGAAATAAGTCAAGCATAGAGAGAATTACTCAACTTAACTCATTCGCGGCAAAAGCAAAAAGCCGTAATGGTCGACGATAGGGAATTCAAAGTCAATTGGCTCCGGCTGCATGTTGGCTTTCCAATACTTCATAGATTACTGTGTTCCCATCACGGTAGACCGCTTGCCAAAGCACTCCGTTTTGGCTCTCAAATTTATCTAAACCAGCGCCAGGATAAAGGGCGCGCTCCAGCTGACCAACGATAATGTAGCGCACCTGGTATTTTTGCAGAAATGCCCACGCCTGGCTTGCATCCGGGGTTAAATAGAATTCGTTGACCTCGCTGATCCGAAGAGGCACGATTTCGCCAGGAACGGAACCGCGCTGCTGGCGTTCGTGCCAGTTCCATCCCACAACATCCGGTAAGCCAGTGTAAATCGTGAAACGGGTTGCCCAGTGATATTCAACCATGTTCCCTTCCACAATTACCGGTGATCCGAGCACATTTTCATGCATCCAGCGAATGGCGCGATAGTCCTGACTGAGATCCATTGTGGTGTTCAAATCATCGTAGGTGGCATACTTCATAAAGAGCATACCATCTAGAGTGTGCGGGGCATCCGGAGCCATTCGATCTTCGATCTTGGCCGCACTGGCCATCACGGGATATAAAGCAGCACAGGCCACCAACACACCCGTGGCCAATTGCCAAACATTTCGCCAACCGGGAAGCCAGGCCGAAATGGCCGCTATTAACCACCCGAAGGCCGCGGCAGCGCTAACGGCGAACAACGTCCACGTCTGCAGATAAAATTTAAAAACTGTGTTCATGCGCTCGATATCACCGCGTAAGACGATCACCTCCACCATCAATGTGAGCATCAAACCCGTGCCTACCATAAACAAAACAGCGCGCTTGGCATCCGGCTGTCCCGGACGAAAAATCAATATCCCAGCCCAAATAGCCAACGGCAACACCAACCAGGCGATACGCACTCCCATGGTGAGCAGCAAAACGATCCAAACTAAAACAATCGCCACGCCTCCGTAAATCAATCCCCGGTAGGGCACCATCTTACGGAGGGAAGAAGCCGGCGTACTTGCCATCCAATCGCGCGTTTCCCACAGCATCCACGAAGCGATCACGAAAAGGAACAGCCCCCAATGAGTCAAGTAAGACCAGAAGGGCGTGTGAGGACCCTTCCACAAGTCGAAAGCAGTGTAGCCCTGAATGTACCAGCTGGCAAAGGGCTGGAACAGCACCAACGACGATCCTGCCAACAAAAGGACACCGCCCAGAACCACCAATAAACGCCTAAAATTAATCGAAAGAGTTGGTAAACTCTTGATCAGGCCACTGTCTGGGTGATAATTGCGCCAGGTAGCATAGGCCATGGCGACGACTCCCAAGGCTAAGTAAGTGGGCAAATCCCACGTGTTTGTGGGGCGTAACACGCCTATAGCGAGGCCCCCGAAGATGAACCCCCACCCAATCTGAAGGAACGAAGATCTGCTGTTGACGCCACCGCGTGTCCAGACCCGTCCAAGCACAATTGAAAGAGCCCATGCCAGTGCCAATAGTGTCAAAGGCAGGGCAAATAGATGCGCATGCGGATCGCCGTAGAGCACGGTGAAAAACGGAAATTCAGTAATCGGCTCTATTGAATTCGGTGCGGGGATGGCTCTGCTGGGATTCCAATACCAATCTGCCAGATTGTAGGGCAGGGGCGTCCCAAGCAATGACTGCACGAAACCACGTATTGCCCAACCCCATTGAGTGAAAATGCTAGCGCCCTCGATCGTCCCACCCGGAGCAGCTAATTTTTGAAACCCTTGGTAAATCATTCGCAAGGTTCCAAGGTTCCCTAATATGGCAGTGCCGAGCAGTGCCGCCAATCCAACCCAGAGCGGTGAATCGAATAAGGCAAATCGACCGGCCTGACCGATCGTAGAATGTCTCTGGTGAGCGATCAAGTTCCATCCAATTGAGAAGGCGCCAAGCGCAATCAGGGCGAACATCGATGGGATGATCAAGTTATAAGCAATGGAGGGAACAATGCCCAGCCACTTGACCAAAACTCCAACCAGGACAAATCCATAATAATAATAGTTTATATAGCCGCCTGCAAACCAAGGGTCATAGGGTGGGAAGGTAGTGCTCTTGAGAACCGCGTTGAAAAACGAGAAGTCCATTGGCTTCTCGCCGCCCTTGTAGGGGTGCCAAAGATCCGGGTTACCCACACGGATGAGCAGATCCAAGATGAATAAAGCCAGGAATAAGCCCTCGACGAACAGGAAGTAACCTTTGCGCTGGCGCCATTCCTGGCGGAGTTCGCTGCGCTGGCGATAAGCAAAATATAAACCCAAGATCGCTAAAAAGGACAAGACCACGCTAATCGATAGCCGGCTAAAAGGGATTTGGAAGGAACCCGCAATCCAGACCAAATATGAGGATATTAAGAGACCCGCAGTCCGAGACAGTGGGTAGCCGCGATCGGGCAAACCGAAGAGAGCGATTCGAACCAGCGGATAGGTAAGTAAACCAAGAAGTCCGATTACCAGGTACCACAAAATCAGGTAAATTGCTGGGAAGCGATTCGGTAAGGAACGGGCATCAAACAGGGAGGACCACGTACCCCCAGCGCGCTGAGCCAGCAACCGATCCGCGGGCAGCATCATATTCCTGCTGAGGACTGGGGTTGTACTCTCAGGATCGTAGACCACTCTGGATAAATCCACCGAGCCCAGGATCGATCGCACTTGCTGTGGATCGTAATCCGGCCGTTTCTTGAAGATAAAAACTTTGGGATGATCGTATACCGTAAAGGCTTCCTCTGAAGCCTGGTCATTGATCTCAATTGGACCCAATTTCGGATTAGACTGAAATACCCTAATGAGATCATAACCCAATTCGCCCTGAAAATCGCCTGGCTGGGCCATGTTGTAACACCATTCGATGGTACGCTCTGGTGGGCAGCCAAGCAGACTGCGGTAATATTGCGTGTTCATAGGATAGCGCTGCGGCACGCGCGGCAGCGAGCCCCACTGCCGGCTGGAGCTGATCAAGATATAATCCGCCTGATCCAGAATACTGAGATATCGATCCACTTTTTGAGGATTATCAGGCTCGTACATATCAAAGTTCAGTCCCTGATAGATGCCTCCAAATCCATCCAGACCATCGATCCTTTCCGGCAAGGCATCATCCCAGGCACCCTCATTGGCGATCGTAGTTCCCTGCAGGGTAATCACGGCATCGCCGGATGCCACTGACACTTCAAGGCTATATATCTCACCTTGCTTAATGGTTACGGGCTGGTCGAATCGGGCGACATACTCTCCGCCGCGCGAGCCACCTTGGGACGCAAAGCCAGTAGTAATGGAGGCGTTTTCGGCGGGCAAATCCTGACTTACCGGCCTAAGTTTTATGGTTAAGGTCTTGGATTGAGGAGCCGCCGCCTGATCGGCCACGTTTTCTAAGCGAATCCCGGCCAACATCCCAGTTTCACTTGCTGCGAAGGAGGTATTAAGAGGGCTTGAGGGGGTAATGGCGAATCCTGGAGGAAAAGCCAGTGGCTGATTGAATTCACCCTGACTAGTCTGGATTT
>DASQQR010000275.1:0-3954 GCA_035643335.1 Anaerolineales bacterium | reverse complement strand
GGATCGACTAAAAGGTTCTCCCGTTTCTAACGGGAAAAAGATTGGAAAAACGGAATGGAAATGCAAGACTTGAGAATTGAACGCAGGGTGTGTGCGCGCATCCCCACGCAAGAGGGAGAATTTCGGTTATGCCTTTATACTGACAACCGCGACGACAAGGAGCACCTCGCCTTGCTTTTCGGAGAGGTCAAGGATAAATACAACGTTCTTGTCCGGGTGCACTCCGAATGCTTCACCGGAGATGTCCTGGGATCCCAACGTTGCGATTGCGGGGAACAGTTGCACCTTGCCATTCGCCGTATCGCCGAGAACGGTTCAGGCGTCTTGATTTACCTGCGTCAAGAAGGGCGTGGCATTGGCCTGTTGGACAAGCTGCGCGCTTACAATTTGCAAGATATAGGCTATGATACGGTGGACGCCAATCTGATTCTCGGGCATCAGGCCGATGAAAGGGAGTACTCCGTTGCGGCCGCCATCCTGGAGGACTTGGGCGTGCGCTCCATCCGGTTGCTGACAAACAACCCGTCGAAGATCAAGTATTTGCGCGGGCTCGGTCTCCCCGTTGTGGCCCGCGAGGCGTTGGAATCCACCATCACCGCCGAGAACGCCGATTATTTGCAGACCAAGGTGCAGCGTATGAACCACTTGTTGAACCTCAGTTCGCTGCCTTTGGCTACCCTGAGAGGCGGAAACGGTTCAGGAAATGGAACTCATTGAGCGCCTCCTGTCCGAAGTCGATGGGAAAAACCCGCCTGAGCGTCCCAGGGTAACGCTGAGCTATGCGCAAAGCCTCGATGGGAGCATTACGTTTTGTAGGGGCAAGTCTCTGAGGCTGAGTGGAAACCACTCCCAGCACATGACTCACCAGATGCGGGCTGCTCACGATGCCATCCTGGTGGGTATTGGTACCGTACTGGCAGATAATCCCCGCTTAACTGTGCGTCTGGCGACCGGAAACAACCCTCAGCCGGTGATTCTGGACAGCCAACTGCGCTTCCCTCTGCAGGCGCACCTGCTCCAAAATCAAGGCGGTCTGGGAGGCCGGGCGCCGTGGATCGCCACGACCGAGCGAGCAGAGCCGCGTATGGCCAAAGATCTTGAATCCGCTGGTGCGAGATTGCTGAGGTTCGCCGCAGGTCCAGACGGAAGGGTGCCCCTTGAGAGGTTGCTAAAAGAGCTGGCAGCTCGGGAAGTACACAGCCTGATGGTAGAAGGCGGGGCACGCGTGATCACCAGCTTTCTCGCCGCCGGGTTGGTCGATAGTGTGGTCATCACCATTGCACCCTTGTTTGTCGGCGGTTTGCACGCTGTAGAGCACCTGGCGGTCAACAGCCACCCCGATCTGTACCCCCGGGCCCAGGAGCTAAAAGCTGCTGGCTTGGGAGAGGACCTGGTTGTGTGGGGAAAGCTTTCATGAAGCGGCGATACCTGTCTTTTGACGCTCCCAGACAAATCTCGATTCGAGAAGAGCAGATCCCCGCTCCAAAACCTGGCCAGGTCCAGGTGCAAACCGTCCTTTCAGGCATCAGTCCGGGCACCGAGATGCTGGTCTACCGGGGTGAAATTCTAAGGGATCTGCCGGTTGACGAGAGCATCTCGGCTCTTTCCGGGGAATTTGCCTATCCCCTGCAGTACGGCTATTCGGCAGTTGGCCGGGTTGTTGGAACGGGAGCGGAGGTCGATCCGGGTTGGATGGGTCAGGAGGTGTTCGCTTTGCAGCCACACGCCAGCCACTTTAACGTTCGTCCGCAGGAGTTGCAGATGCTGCCGCAAGACCTGGCCATGGAGGATGCTGTCTTTTTGCCAAATATGGAAACCGCGGTCAACCTGGTGATGGATGGTGCCCCGCTTATCGGGGAGCAGGTGGCGGTGTTCGGTCAGGGCATTGTGGGATTGTTGACCTGTGCGCTGCTGGCCCGATTCCCACTGGCGGGCCTGGTTACGCTGGATCGTTATGCCAGCCGGCGGGAGCTTTCTCTGAAGCTCGGTGCGCAAGCAAGCCTGGACCCGGACGACCCGCAGGTGTTCGAGCAAGTCCGGGCCCACCTGCATGACCCAGGCGCAGATCCCGGTGCGGATCTCATCTTTGAGCTTTCCGGCGTTCCGGCAGCCCTGGACCAGGCGATCGCGGTGGCAGGCTTCAGCGGCAGAGTCGTCGTCGGCTCGTGGTATGGAAGTAAACGCGCTGATCTGGATTTAGGCGGGCATTTCCACCGGGCGCGTCTGCACCTGGTCAGCAGCCAGGTGAGCACCCTGGCACCCGAGCTCAGCGGGCGATGGGATAAGCAACGGCGTTTTCGAGTTGCCTGGGAGGCGTTGCGGCAAATCCGGCCGGCGCGCTTTATCACCCAGCGATTCCCATTCGGGCGGGCAACTGAAGCTTACCAGCTGCTGGACCAAAACCCTGGAGAGGCGATCCAGGTGGTGTTAGCCTACTGAGATTCTTAGCGGAGGCCCCGGATGTATACAGTTGCGGTAAAGCGCGATTTCATCGCCCGGCATTACTTAATCGGTGGGGATTGGGGGCCAGAAAATGAGTTGCACGCCCATCACTACCGGGTCGAGGTGCGACTGCAGGGGTTGGCCCTGGACAGGCATGGTTATCTGGTGGATATCGTCGATATTGAGACGAACCTCGAGACCCTGGTGGACCGGTATCGTGACCGGACATTGAATGACCTGCCCGAATTCGAGGGCTTAAATCCCAGTATTGAGCATTTTTCGCGCATCGTGTGCGCCAGTCTCGCGGAGCGCATTCAGGCGAGCGACCTGAGCGCAGTCACGGTCAGGATTTGGGAGAACGAGATTGCCTGGGCGGAGTATAGAATGGAACGAGATTCGTGAGGCGTGAAACGTGAGAAGTGAACGTGGGGCGCATGGCGAGATCCATAAATCACGCAACACGGAACATGCTACACGTTGATTTCCGATGCGCATTGGCCTGATCATTTACGGCTCCCTGGAGGCGCTCTCCGGCGGATTCCTCTACGATCGCAAGCTGGTGGAGTATTTGCGGAAACAAGGAGACGACGTTGAGGTGATCTCGCTCCCCTGGCGTGACTATGGTCACCACTTGGGGGATAACCTGTCGGGAGGCCTGCTGCACCGGCTGGCTGGCCTCGACCTGGATCTTTTGATCCAAGACGAACTCAACCATCCATCGCTTGTCTGGCTCAACCGGCGCTTGCGCAGGCGCGCCCATTATCCGATCGTGACTATCGTCCATCACTTACGCGGTTGTGAGCCCCGGCCGGCCTGGCAGAACAGGATCTATCTCTGGATCGAGCGTAATTATCTGGACACCGTCGACGCCTTCATCTACAACAGCCAGACTACGCGCCAGGTTGTGGGATCGGTGTTGGAGAACGATCGGCCCGGCGTGGTAGCCTATCCGGCTGGGGACAGGCTCAGCCCACAAATCAGCGAGCAGGAGATCATCGCCCGGGCTCATCATCCTGGACCTCTAAAACTGTTTTTCCTGGGAAACATCGTCCCACGCAAGGGTCTGCATGTGTTGCTGGATGCGCTGAACAAGGTGCCCAAAGACAGGTGGCTTCTGAGCGTGGCCGGAGGCTCATCGCTTGATAAGGCATATAATAGGCAGGTACAATTTCGGGCGCAAACGCCTTACCTGGATGGTATGGTGCACTTCTTGGGATCTTTGGAAGCGGACGAGTTGAAGTCCCAAATGAGAGACAGCCACCTCTTGGTGCTGCCCTCCTTTTACGAAGGTTTTGGCATCGCCTACCTGGAGGGGATGGGCTTCGGCCTGCCAGCCCTAGGAACGACGGCGGGGGCGGCGAAAGAGATCATCACCCACGGGGAGAACGGTTTCCTGATCGAGCCGGGAGATTCCGACGCCCTGGCGCAATGCTTGCGGGTTGCTGCGCGTGACCGTGACGTCCTGGAGAAGTTGAGCCTGGGTGCCCGCCAACGCTATCTGGCTCAGCCAAC
>DASQQR010000274.1:0-3119 GCA_035643335.1 Anaerolineales bacterium | reverse complement strand
GATTGCATTCGGCAGCCCGGCATTTTACATCGGAGCTTTGGGCAGCCAGAAGACTCAGGCGAAGCGCCGCCAGCGATTACTGGATTCAGGCTGCACTGAAGATCAGCTGAACCGCCTGCACGGACCCATTGGGCTGGACATTGGGGCACAGACCCCCGAAGAAATCGCGCTGGCGGTCATGGCAGAGGTCGTCGCGGCTCGCCACGGGTTTGTAGATCGTAAGACTGGAAAGTTGGAAGACTGGAAGTCTGGTGGAAAGGATGATTGAGGAGGCCGGCGCGGCTATTGATGTTGGTTATCTGACACCCAACGCAAGAGCGTGGATTCGGGAAGGGGGTGTAGCGCGGGTGCTGCATGTCTTCGAGCGGAGCTGTAATCTGATCGACGAACGCGGTGAAATCTTATCCCTGGTGACGGCAGACCTGGACGCCGGGCCGTTTTCAATGCTCGTGGAACCCCTGGCGCCTGCATTTGACACCTGGGTAAAGCAGGACACATCGTTAAGCCTGGACGGGGACGGATTGAGCCTGGGTGGCCTGAAGATCGATCTGGATGGCGCTGAGATCTGGGATCCACGTCCAGACTGGCAGGCCCTCAGCCAATCTGTCCCTGACCTGATCGATTGGCTTCCAATTGTGCAAAAGGTGCTCGCCACAAAGGCGCCGGAGAACAGCCTGGCGCACTTGTCGTTTATCGACCCGGCGCACGGCGGCGCTGAGCATCACGGCACAGGCGTTTATTGGGATCGCATGATGCGAGCGGCCGCTCCAGCCGCCTCCGTGCTCTGCGAAGGCCTCATCCAGGCTGACTCGGTAGCCATTCAGAACGGCGCATCTCGTTTAGCCGGTTTAGGACCCGGCCTTACCCCGGCCGGCGATGATTTCATCCTGGGAGCGGCCCTCGCCACCTGGCTGGTTTATCCCTTTGAGGTGGCTGAACCTTTGGTGGCGGTTATGTCAGCCAACGCGGTTCCACACACTACAGCTCTTTCCGCCGCCTGGATCAGGGCGGCTGCCCGCGCTGAGGCAGGCAAGCGCTGGCACGACTTGTTTAGCGCCCTTTCTACCAAAAGTGAGACCGGGTTCGAGCGGTCTCTGCTAAGCTTGGCCGCCGTTGGCCATACCTCCGGCTCCGACGCCCTGGCCGGTTTTTTCTCCGTGCTTGAACTTTATGCGGAATCGGACAAGCTCTAGAACTTGCCCACAAGCGCTGTCTCCCTGTCTCCCCTGTCTACTTATCTACTTTGTCTACCTGTCTACTTTATCTACCTCCTGCTGGCACTAGCTAGGAAACCTCATGCCCTTCCTCGATACCTTAGCCTCCCATTTTCGCACCTATCCTGACAAAGTCGCTCTCGAGTTCGTCGAGCCGCCGGTCCAGCGCACCACTTACGCGGAACTGGGCCTCGGAGTGCAGCGCACAATGCGCTACCTGCAAAGCCTGGGTGTTGAACCGGGCGACCGGGTGGCCTTGCAGCTACCCAAATCCCTGGAGTTCATTTGCCTGCATCTGGCAAACTTGTACCTGGGAGCGATCACATTGCCACTCAACCCGGCTTATCCCGCGGATGAAACCCTGTATTTCCTGCAGGATTCCGGCGCACGTGCTTTGTTCGCCGCAAAATCTGCGGCGCCCCGCCTCAAGCCTCTGCTTCCAAAGTTGCCGGGTTTGAAAGATTGCGTTTTACTGGATCCCTCCGACCCGGATCATTTCGAGGCCCTGCTTCCCCAAGCGCCTGAAGGCGTCCTCCGGCCAAACCGTTCTGATCCTGGCACAATTTCGTTAATCCTGTATACCAGCGGCACCCATGGCCGGCCCAAGGGGGCGCAGATCATGCAGAGCAACTTGACTGCCAACCTGGAGGCACTGCACGAGTATTGGGGCTGGCAATCTGGCGATGTGCTGCTGCATGTTCTGCCGATCTTTCATGTGCACGGATTGTCCGTCGCCCTCCATGGCGCTCTGAACGCTGGGGCGACAACCCTGCTAATGCGTGAGTTTGATGCTCGAAAGACTTTGGAGACCCTGGTTGGACGTCGCTGTACGGTATTCATGGGCGTGCCCACTATTCACCGGCGGTTGCTGGCCGCCTCAGGCGCCGCCAGTTATGACTTGAGCCATATGCGTCTGCTGACTTCCGGCTCGGACCGTTTGCCGGATGAGGTGTTCACGGGCTTTCAAGAGACCTTTGGTCATACTTTGCTGGAGCGTTATGGCATGACTGAGACCGGCATGAATCTCTCCAACCCTCTAAACGGCGAGCGGCGCATTGGCTCAGTGGGATTTCCGCTGCCCCGTGTTGAGGCCCGCGTGGTGGACCCTGAAACCGGGGAGTCGCTCCCCGATGGACAGGTGGGCGAGGTTCAAATTCGCGGACCGCACGTGTTCAAAGGATATTGGCAACAACCAGAGAAGACCGAGGCGTCGTTTACCCGCGACGGCTGGTTTCGGACTGGCGATTTGGGGTTGCGCCAGCCCGACGGGTATTTCACGCTCAAGGGTCGTTCGAAGGATTTGATTATCACGGGTGGCTTTAACGTCTATCCTCCGGAGGTGGAGCGCGTGCTGGCAGATCATCCGGCTGTGGCCGCCAATGCCGTGATCGGCTGCCCCGATCTGGAGTGGGGGGAGCGCGTCGTCGCCGTGGTGGTGCCCAAGGCTGGAGAAGCCATATCCTCACAAGAGCTGATCGAGTTCTGCCAGCAGCGTCTGGTGGCCTACAAATGTCCCCGCGAAGTCTACTTCAACGACGGCCTGCCGCGCAATGCGATGGGCAAGGTGCAAAAGGTGAAGTTAAGGCAGCATTTTTGCCGGGGTTAATGAAAATCTTATCCGATTCATATGCAATCCTTATGTATTTTTGATTTTGTTCTTATATTGGTTTGCTAAGCTGGAGAATGTAAGCGGAGAGCATTCCGCGAATATGTAAGATTAAAACTATTTACATCTCGTGGAGGAGGTAGATAAGATGGCTAACCTAATTCGTTGGGATCCGTTCCGTGAAATGATGAGCATGCGCAGTTCGATGGATCGCTTGCTGGATCGCTTCTTCGAGGAGCCTTTTGGTGAATGGCAAACCTCCGACTGGGGTTTGCCCCTGGATCTGACCGAGGACGAAG
>DASQQR010000273.1:0-2825 GCA_035643335.1 Anaerolineales bacterium | reverse complement strand
GGTTACTTCTACCGATAAGGTGTCGTAAATCGCCGGGGCCATCTGGGAGGCGACAAAGCGCTGCCAGATCAGACGGTACAGGCGCAGCTGGTCCCTGTTTAAATGAGGTTTCATGCTTTCAGGTTGGCGCAGCACCGAGGTGGGCCGGATAGCCTCATGAGCTTCCTGCGCCAGACGAGACTTGGCGTGGTATTTGGGCGCCTCCGATGGCAGGAACTCATGTCCATAGCGCTTCGAGACATACTCCCGGGCTTCCTTCTGGGCCAGATCAGACACGTTGGTCGAATCGGTACGCATATAAGTTATCAAACCGATCGTGCCGCCCTCTCCCAGGTCGACGCCCTCGTAGAGTTGTTGGGCAAGAGCCATAGTGCGGCGGGGACTGAATCCCAACCGGCGGGAGGCTTCTTGCTGCAAAGCGCTGGTGGTATAGGGAGCCGCAGGATTGCGCCGGCGCTCGCCACGCTTGACCTTCGTGACCTGATAAGCTCCGGATTCCATATCCGCCAATACGGGCTGTACTTCGGCCTCGCTGCCCAAGGATGGCTCTTCACCATCCAGGCGCACCAATTTAGCGAGAAAGGTATCCTGAGTGCCTTCAGGCTGAAACTCGGCCGCGATCGTCCAATATTCTTCCGGTACAAAGGCGTCGATTTCGCGTTCGCGCTCCACAACAAGACGCAGAGCGACAGACTGCACCCGTCCAGCCGACAGACGGCCGCGCACTTTCTGCCACAATAGAGGGCTGATCTGGTAACCTACCAGCCGATCCAGCACGCGACGTGCCTGCTGGGCATCCACCAAATCCATATTGATCCCGCGCGGGTGCGCGAAAGCCTGCTCGACCGCCGGTTCCGTGATTTCATGGAATACAACCCGGCGAGTATATTGCGGGTCTATGTCTGCCGATTCCACCAGGTGCCAGGCGATGGCTTCGCCTTCACGATCTGGATCGGTAGCCAGATAGATTTCCTCCGCTGACCTGGCAAGGGATTTTATCTCTTTTACGACGGGACGCTTTTCGTTGGGCACCCGGTACTTGGGGGTGAAGTCATGCTCCACATCCACAGAGAGCTGGGAACGCAACAAATCGCGCACGTGGCCTACAGAGGCTTTGACTTTAAAACCTTTCCCCAGGAAACGGCCGACGGTGCGCGCCTTGGCCGGCGACTCAACAATGACCAGCTTGCCGGATCGTTTGTGGTTGGAATTACGCTTGCGCTGGGTGTTCTCCGGCGGGGTCAATCCTTCATGCGCTGGCGTCCGGCCCATGCGATACAAGGTCGTACCGCAAACGGGGCAAGTCCCCCGAGTGCCGGGCGTCCCGGTGGCCGTAAATTCGGGCTGCGGGTTCTCCATTTCCCGCTTGGTTTTGCATTTTACACAGTAGGCTTTCAATGATATACCTCTCATTTAGTATAGACGATAAATGGTTTAATTTCTTACTTGATAAATTTGTTAATTGGTATATTGGTGTATCGGTATATTGGTAAACAAGGAAACAAGTAGACAGGGAAGGAGTTGTTTCCTTTGATTGGGGCTTTCATATGGAAAAAGCCCAATAACATTGGGGCTAAACATAATTGGGGTCTTCTTCACGTAATTGCTTTACGACCTGGCGGACTTTTTGGGCCTGGTCCTTACGGCAAATCAGCAAAACATCGTCGGTATCGACTACAACCAGATCCTGGACACCGATCGTCACGATCAAGCGCCGCTGCTGGTCGACATAGACCAATGAATCCTGGGTATCCAGGCCGACGTGATGCCCGCCCATGACGATATTGCCAGACGCATCGCTGGGAAGGACCTCAAAGAGAGAATCCCAGCTGCCCACGTCACTCCAGTTGAGTCCCTCAGCAGGGATAACCGCCACTCTCTGAGCGGCCTCCATAATCCCGTAGTCGATCGTCTCTACCTCAATTTCAGGCCATAGACGCTCGAGCACCTCTTCTCTCTCCGGCGAATCCCAGGCCTGGGCGATTTTCTCGAGGGTCGCGGCGAGTTCCGGCATCTGGCCGGAGAACTCCTGCATAATGCGCTCCACGCGCCATACGAACATCCCGGAGTTCCAAGCGTGATCGCCAGCTTTGAACATCTCTTCAGCCTGGGATTCATCCGGTTTTTCCCGGAAGCGGGTAACCCGGAAGACTTTCAGATTCCGATCGGCCCCGATTTGTTCGCCGCGCTGGATGTAACCGTACCCTGTAGCTGGAAAGGTCGGTTCAATCCCGAGAGTGACCAGGTAATCATCTTGAGCAACATCGTAGGCCGCTCGCAGGAGATCCCTGAAGCGATCTTCATTGCCGATGTAATGATCCGCGGTCAGTACAGCCATGGTCGCCTGGGGGTCCTTCTGTATGAGGGCGACAGCGGCCAACCCCACGACCGAAGCAGTACCCCGCGGCAGCGGCTCCAGCAGATAATTGTCTTCAGGGATGTCCGGGCACTGCGCATGCAACTGCTCAGCCTGATCTTCAACCGTTACCACGTAGACCCGCTCGGCAGGAAACACACCCTGCAGGCGTTCTACCGACGTCTGAAACAAGCTGCGATCGCCGAGCAGGCGTAGCATCTGTTTCGGGTGGGCTTCCCGGGACAGCGGCCACAGGCGCGTCCCACCACCACCTGCCATGATCACAGCGTAATAATGTTCTAATTCTTTCATTCATACGTCCTATCAATAAATGGGGGGATGTGGCTTCAAAGCGCACCAATGAACTCTGAAACCACATCCCCCCTTTATTTGGGGAAGCGGCTCACTCGTAATCCGCTCGGGACTCGCGCACAGCAATGTAATTCATGCCACCCACCTGGCGCACCAT
>DASQQR010000272.1:0-2305 GCA_035643335.1 Anaerolineales bacterium | reverse complement strand
ATTTCCGAGTTTGTTGGCCGCTACGTGACCGACATCAACGCCATGATGGCCGGAGGTGTGTTGGTCGCCGTCCCCCCGGTGCTGCTGGCACTGATCTTTCAACGCTTCATCGTCAGCGGCCTCTCGGCCGGAGCGGTAAAGGGATAGAGCAGTTGAATTGACTCACCGGATCGATTTACTACTTATCTTCCTCCTCGGGCACAACCAGACGAATCCCTCTGGGCACCAATCGTATGTTTACAGGTGTGCGTCCAATCACCTCACCATCCGCTTGAACCAGCTTGATTTGATTTTGCACGTCTAAACGCATTTGCTTTTTGACTGTGTGAATTTGCAGATTCGGATTCCATTGTGGTGGATTCAAAAGGATATCCCACACCAGACCGATCTCCAACCATTTTTCTGGCAAAGTTCAGTCAAAGCGCGTTTAATGGCCCCCGCGTCCGCGTTTCCTACCGACGGGTTCACGATGGCATCGATATTTTGCTTTGCTGCGACCATCACGTGCTTTGATGCGTTAATGACCCATCCTTCGCCGCCATGACGGCTGCCTCCACTCGAGAAGCAACATTGAGCTTGGAAAAAACGGATCCCAGGTGCTTTTCCACCGTTTTCGGGCTAATGCCTAGCTCGTAGCCGATGTTCCGGTTGGCGGACGATCAAAACCAGCGCCAGGCCAGTTATGGCACCGGCCACCAAACCACTGGTGCCCGCGATAACCGAGGTGCTGGCAGCAGGATCTATCGAAGGACCACTGAAAATGATGTTTAGGGAAACCTGACTCAGATAGAGACCGGCAGACCATCCGATAACGCTGGCAAGCACCCAGGTCAAGGCATTGGGAATTTCCCTGCGCAAGACCGGCCATTGGAACAGTGCAATGATCACGCCAAACAGCACGTAGCCCAAGAAACCACCTACGAGAGTCCCTGTGAGACTGTTGATCAGAAACAATCCCAGGGCATAACCAGCTGCCCAACCAGCGCCACCCGCCAGGATCCAATCGGAGCACTCAGTGAGATAGCGCCGCAGCACGATCCATTGCGAGAGCCCCACCACAAGTCCTGCTAACACCGGAATGACCACTCGCCCTAAGCGCACATCAACTAAATCCACCAGAGTGATGGATGGCAGGTAGCCAAGCAGCATTCCAATCGCGGTCGCCAGGGTCCACTCCAGCCACATGCCGAACTCATTGCGGGCGACTTTGGTTTCGTCGATATCGATGCTCATCGGCGGTTAAGCCCGGCGGACCAAACCTATTAGAAAGAGCAGAACGACGGCGCCTAAAATCGCCACAAGCAGGCTTGGCAGGTTGAAGCCGCTCACGCCGCTCACCCCCAGGGCGTTCATGATAAAACCTCCGATAATCGCCCCGATGATGCCGACGACAATATTGGCCACAGCACCCATCTGGGCATTCCGTCCCATGATGATACTTGCGATCCAGCCGGCAAGCGCCCCAAAAACGATCCATAAAACAATATTGAGAAGCATGTCTACCTCCATATAAAGATTAGGGTTTGATTAATGCTGCTGTTCCAGTATACCTGTGGTGCATAAAGCCTGCTATCAGGGATTCCCCCTATCGCCGGCGGGGGATTCCCCCCATTAAAAGATTCTCATTTTAAAAGTATATTCCAGCATGTATGGGAAAAGGCCGCGTCCCGCTGAAAGTAGAAGGCCGTGGAAAGCTATCATCTTTCATTTAGGAGCAGGCATGTATCGACGAATAAATACGAGACGCACAGGCGGTTTGTCTAAAGCCCGCCTTATCTTTGCTGCGGTGATCGCAGTAGTGTCTTTGATCGGTTATTTTGGCTCCCAACAAGATAATCCGGTGACTGGAGAAACGCAGTATATCGGTATCACCGTCGATCAGGAAATTGCTCTGGGCTTACGGGCCGCCCCGCAGATGGCAGCCGAGTTTGGTGGCCTCGACCCTGACCAAAACGCCCAGGCGATTGTGGATGAAGTCGGCAACTGGATCGTGGAGAGTTCGCCGGCCGGTCAGTCGCCCTATCAATTTGAGTTTCATCTACTGGAGGATGAAGAGACCATCAATGCATTTGCCCTGCCCGGCGGGCAAATCTTCGTCACTCGGGCGCTTTTTGATCGCCTTCAAACTGAAGGGGAACTGGCTGGGGTACTGGGTCACGAGGTTGGACACGTCGTCGCTCGCCATTCTGCCGAGCACATCGCTAAAGCCAATCTGACCGAGGGCCTGACCGGGGCGGCGGTGATCGCCACTTACGACCCTGACAATCCTTCCAGCGCAAGCACGGCGCAGATTGCTGCCTTAATC
>DASQQR010000271.1:0-3863 GCA_035643335.1 Anaerolineales bacterium | reverse complement strand
AAAGTGTGCCTTTCGCTTTAAGCGGGATTAGACCGGAGTCTTTCCCGTCAAGGGCGGAATGCCCAAAAAATCTCCATATCGATATCATCCGCCTTACTGCAAAATGTTAATGGTTGAACGCACCCGTTGGAACTGCCGTTGATGTGATATAGGAAAACAGTGGGGGCGATGAAATTCATATCAATATGGAATTAGGTTAAAAATCTAGGAGTACTTGGATATGTTTCACTTGATGCGTAAACCCATTTTCTTGGGTATTTTGTTGGTTTCTGCCTTGCTGTTGGCCGCTTGCGCCACAGCTTCGCCCCAACCCCCAAGCACCACAGCGGCGCCTCCCCAGACCCAGCCTCCGGCTACAGCGCCGGCCCAGACTCAACCACCCACAGCAGCGCCTCCCCAGACCCAGCCTCCGGCTACAGCGCCGGCCCAGACTCAACCACCCACAGCAGCGCCAACTAGCTCCTCCAGCCAATCCGGGGAGGGACCGGTGGTCACGGTGAGCAATAGTCCTCTCGGAAACATCCTGACCAGCAGCGATGGCATGACCCTGTATACTTTTCAGAACGATAGCCCTGACGCGAGCACCTGTACAGGCGGCTGCGCCCAGACCTGGCCGCCATTCACCGTGGCACAGGACGTAACCCCAACCGCTGGCCCTGGCGTTACCGGGGCACTGGGCGTGTTCCAGCGCGCTGACGGCACTAACCAGGTCACCATTAACCAAATGCCCCTTTATCACTATTCTGGCGACGCCCAGCCGGGCGATACCAATGGCCAGGGGCTGTTGGGTAAATGGTACGTTGTCGATCCAGCCGGAAACCAGATAACCTCCACCCAATCCTCATCCGGTTCTGGAGGCTATTAAAAGTATGGGAATACTTGGTGCCCTTTGTGAGCCTCCTTTGAGTCCTTCGTGTTAAAAAATAAAAGCTTTTTCCTTTAACTACAGAGAGCGCCTCAACGAGGCGCTCTCTGGGATTTTCTTGTAAGCCATTCCTTCTACGGGATCACAATGCGCTGCCCTGGAAAGATCAAGCTGGGATCAGTGATCTGCGGGTTGGCTTCGAGCAGCTCGCTCACCGTCGTCCCGAAATGCCGGGCGATTTTAGCCAGCCAATCGCCGCGCTGTACCACGTAGATCGTTTGCCCCTCATCGGTGGTCCCGGACGTGGGGATCGTCACTTTCATGCTGAAGTTCACAGCTTTATCGCCGGCGCTGAGCCCAATGATATAGTCCTGGGAACGCGGCAGTTTTCCGCTGAATGAAGATCCTTCGCTCATCCCACTCTTCAGCACCGTGCCGTCCACACCATAGATGACCACTTCCAACTTGTCCTCCGGGCTCACCTGCACCTCCAATTTTTGATTTTTCAAGGCGCCTAGAATGTAGTACTGGCTGCCCTCCGCCGCTACTCTGCCCGTTACGGTGCCCGATATGGCGCCCGGGGCGAAAGAGATGCGCGCCGGGATGTCCACGTTCATTGTATAAGTGGTTTTCTCCTCGGCGGAGACTTTAAGGATATAGTCCTGGGTGCTGGGCAACGTACCCCGGAAGCTTGTCCCACCGCGGTTGGCTTTTTTCAGCACGGTGCCATCCGCACCGTGAATAGAAAGCTGGACGTCATCTTCCGGTGAGAGATTCACTTCAAGCAGCTGGTTCTTGGCAGCCCGCAGCAGGTAAGAATCGCTGCTATCCGCCGCCAACTTCCCGGTCACAACTGCCCAGGTCCCGCCGTTGGGGAACGAAATCCGCTCGGGGTTATTGCTCGCACCCGTGTCGGGAATAGTCCCTGATGGCAGGTTAAGGCGCTGTCCAGGGAAGATCAACCTGGCGTTCGTGATTTTCGGGTTGAGTTTCAGCAAAGTGGCCAGGGTGGTATCAAAACGGACCGCGATGGCGCTCATGGTGTCGCCCGATTTCACGATGTAGACCGGCTTCCCGGTGTCAGGGTCTATAAACGTCGCCCCGGGCAAATAGACCTGCTCTCCTGGGAAGATACGGCTGGGGTTGCTGATCTGGGGGTTAGCGCGTAGCAGGGCGCTGAGTGTGGTGCCGCATTCCCTGGCGATGCTGCTCAGGGTATCGCCGCGCTGCACGGTATACAGCGGATCGCACGCCGCCTGAGCCACGCCGGTGGGTGCAAACCCCATCGTGGCGATCAATACCGCGCTGATAATAGCCAGGTGCAACCATCGATGTTGCGTAATGTACTTTTTCATTTTCGTCTCCTTCATCCATGCACGTCCTTTGGTCAGGACGCGGCAGTATGTGTGAACTTGGTTCTATAAACAATGACGTAATCGGCTTCATTTTGGTTCCCATAAGCTTTTAACTTTTCGATAACAGCCTGTTTCCCAAACGTTAACAAATATGTAGTAAGATGTATACACATTGCTGGACCCATCTTCTCGAGAAAGTGCTTTTCCAATGCCCAAAACCAAAGTCCTGTTCCTTTGCACCGGCAACTCCGCTCGCAGCCAGATGGCCGAAGCCTTGCTGCGCAAATATGCTGGCGATCGCTTCGAAGCCTATTCCGCCGGGTTGGAGCCGGGTAGCATTAACCCTTACACGATCAAGGTCCTGGAAGAGATTGGCGTGGATACCAGCCAGCATTATTCCAAACCCCTCACGGCGTATCTGGGGAAAGAGCATTTTGGCTTCCTGATCACGGTGTGCGGCAATGCCGAGAAGAACTGCCCGGTATTTCCAGGCATGGGCATCCGCCAGCATTGGCCTCTTGAGGACCCAGCCGCCTTTCAGGGTACGCCCGAAGAGACTCTGGCCAAATTCCGTGAGATTCGCGATCAGATTGATCAGAGGGTGAGAGACTGGTTGGACGAACAGGGAGTCCTCGTCCAGTAGCGCCGTATTTCGAAGGCCTCGCCGGACTCGCCGCCGGAGGGAGAACGCGGTGAGTTTTTAGTTATCGGCCCCACTCATTCGGCCGGGCACACTAATTTGTGCGCATCCGCGCGTCCAAAATGCGCCCGGTAAGCGGCCGTTTCACTTAGTAGTGCATCTAATTGGGTTGTGATCTCTTGCAGATCGTGACTTCTGGTTTGTTCACCCTCGGTGATAAGGACCTCGTCGTTTCGCCCGCCCAACACCTGGATGAATCCGCGCCCCTGCAACCAGGCCAGGCCCTTGCGGGCAGTTTCCTCCTGCTGGGCCGTCGCAGCAGCCAGGATGGAGAGACTGACCTGCCCCTTTTTTTCTCGCAAAGCATATTTGACCAGCCCTGCCAGCCGCTTGAGAAAGCCCTCCGGGTCATCCCCGCCAGGGTCAATCCCAAATAGATAGACCCTCTCCGGTGAGACCGCCTCCAGTGCAGCGTGCAGCTCCTGCGGCCCCGGAGGGGTGGTCCAGATCACTAGCGTTGTGGCCGGCGATAGCCCGTAGCGATCTTGGCAGCTGAAGCCCAACTCGGCCAGTTTGGGGCGCGCCTCCCCTTCGCACCAGATCTGCCGGTCATCGCCTTCCGGCAGATTTTTCAAGGCCGCCACCGGCTGGGCCCAGCCGCGATGGTCGATCACCTCGACCTTCGCCCGTTCCGGCGGGGCGATGGCCTCGCCTTCTATGCCGCGGGCCTCAATCCATTCCACCTGCACCTGCTTCTGGCCGAGATAGTCGCTCGCCCGCACGAGGTAAGCCAGGTCGAAGGTGCCCTCCGGCAGCGGCCAGCTGCTCCCGTTCCACCAGATCACCCGTTGGGAAAAGCCGCCCTCGTCCTCGACGATCAGCTGGCGGTGTTCTCCGTTGCGGCCGGCTGCCGCGTGGCTTTTCAGCGTCAAGTTCTTGCTCGCCAGCACCAGTGCTGGGTTTCCCGGCCCGAAAGGGGCCAGCCGCTCCAGGTCTTCGACCA
>DASQQR010000270.1:0-7192 GCA_035643335.1 Anaerolineales bacterium | reverse complement strand
AGCATCACTGGTGATGTTCAGGATGCGTGCGCCGGGCTTGAGCAGGTTTCTGACCGCCTGCATAATTCCCAGAGGGGCAATCACATTGGTTCGATAGACTTGTTCCAGAACACCCAGAGGGTAATCCAGCAACTGGGGTTGGGGACTTGGGCCAAGCATGCTCGCGTTATTTGTCAGAACATCAAGGCGCTCAAATTGCTGAGTTGCTTGGGCAATCAATTTCCGGTGCGCCGGATCGCTTATGTCCCCGGCTATTGCGACTACGTTTGTGCGCCGTTCCAGTTCCTCTTGAGCGGCGCTCAATGCTTCCGCCCTGCGTGAGTCAATGACCAAATTCCAGCCGCGTTCAGCAAGCGCGCGCGCTAAAGCGAGGCCGAGCCCACGAGAAGCACCCGTAATTAACGCCGTGGGTCTACGATCTGTCTTCATTTGGTCTCTCCTTGTACTGCTTTAATTAGCAGGTCTCACATGGTTGTCTTCGAGAAACTGCAGTCTTAATAAATCCACGTAGGCGGAAAATTTCTCCAGCCGCATTGTTTCTCCAGAGCGATCGTGCACGACCCACTCGAAAATTAAGAGCATTTCGAAACCGAGAGCCGCTTGGATTAGCTCCTGAGACTTCTTTCAGTAAACGGCGCTTCTGTGCTTCATTAAGGAGCTCTTGATGATGAGTATCCAGATAAGCTTCAATTAGAATCCAGTGAACCATCACGTACCTCCAGCATATTAGATGTTTATCTATGGGCGAGTATAGACGAAAAGAGGGCCCGCCGCATCGTGCGACGGGCCAGTCTTTGACCTGTACGGAAGTACAGAATTGCGCCCAGATTCTAGATTTTTACCAGACCCAGCTCCACGGCCGTCCGGACTGCTTCTGTCCTGTTTCCCTTTTCCATTTTCCGTAGAATCGAGCTGACGTGGAATTTTACCGTTCTTTCTGTGATCACCAGCTCCGAGGCGATTTCTTTGTTCGTCATCCCTCGAGCCAATAGCTGCAAGACTTCCTCCTCTCTAAGCGTTAGAGATTCGATTAGCCCCTTATTCTGCTCGCGTTGGTTCACCTCGGCCACCCGCTGGATTAGCTTTTTGGCGACTACAGGTTGGAGTAGAGAACCTCCCTGGCTGACAATCCGGATTGCATTGAAAATCTCTTCACGGGGAGCGCCTTTCAACAGATATCCACGCGCGCCAGCCCGGACAGCGCCCAGAATGCGTTCATCCGTATCGAATGCAGTGAAAACCAGAACTCTGATCTCAGGCTGGATCAAACGCAATTGGCGCAAAGCCTCCACTCCGTCGATCTCTGGCATTTCCAAGTCTAGCAAAAGTATGTCGGGCTGCAATTCTACGGTTCTCCGAACCACTTCGGATCCAGTGGATGCGCTACCGGCAATCTGAAAGTCCGGCTGTGTACCCAACATGGCGATCAGACCGTCCCGAACCACTGGATGGTCGTCGGCCACAAGGATGCGAATAGGATCTGGCATAAAGTCTCCCCTTAAGGCGAAACGCTATAAAGGCACGGATACTTCTATGCGAGTACCGGAACCTGGACTGCTAACCAATTCTAAATTTCCATCTAACAGTCGTGCCCGTTCATTTAGACCTAGCAATCCAAAACGGTCCGGAGGGATTTGGGCGGTATCAAAGCCACGCCCATTGTCAGCGATAATCAATTTCACTTGACCTGGTTGAATGATAATTTGCATGCTGGCTCGATCCGCATCTGAGTGCTGCACAATGTTCGCGATAGCTTCCTGGGCGATGCGATAGAGACCTGTTTCGACTCGGGCAGGCAGGGGCCGGCCGCTGCCTGAAATTATGCAATCCACCTGAATCTCAGTTTCCTCCGTCGTGGATTTGGCCAAAATGGTCAAGGCATCTGGCAGGTCCCGTCCCTCCAACGAAGCGGCACGTAAATCGAGGACGGATCTGCGCGCGTCCTCGAGGTTCTCTCGAGTCAGGGCTAGAGCCTGCCGGACAGCCTGTTTGACACGCTCCAGATCGGATCCGGCTTCCAGCAAAGCGTCGGCGGTGTCGAGTTGCATTGAAATGGCCGCCAGACCCTGAGCGAGGGTATCATGGATCTCGCGCGCCAGGCGGTTGCGTTCTTCGGCAGCGCCATATTCCGCGCTCCGGGCGTACAAGCGGGCGCGTTCAATGGCGATGCTTAGAAGATCGCCGACCGTGTAAAGCAGGCGCAGGTCATCCTGGGTGAGTTCCCGCCAGTCCGTGCTGGCGACGTTCAGGACCCCCAGCTCTCTTCCATGGGCGTACAGCGGAATGCTGGCATGGTAACGAAGCCCATCGGTGCCGTCTACGAGTTTTCTCAAGCGACTGCAAGTGATCACGTTGACATTGGCGGCGCCATTCAAGTCCCCGGCTCGGTAGGTATCCAGGCAATAGCAGCTGCCTTCCATCCGGTGAGGATTATTTGCCAACCCAGGAGGAAGATTCTGAGCAGCAGCCAGGTACGACTCCCCCGTTTTTTCGTGGAGTAGCCAAATCCAGCCGGTATGCAAATCCAAAAGATCCGCAACCTGTGCCAGGCCGGCTTTAAGAGCCTGGTCAAGCACTACGGAGCGGTTGAGAGCCTGCGCGATGCTGTTGAGAATGGAAAGCTCTCTATTGCGCTGGCGCAGCTTTTCTGCATCGGTATACGGTGTTTTACCCATAGTGAGCGTCACAATTATTATACCGAACGTGGAGGTGGAAGGATGGAAGATTGGAAGGATGGAAATTTGAGTCTTTTTGGCGGGTAAAAACGAAAGGAAACGAGTTGTTGCGCCGAAAATTAGCCAGGGTAATGCAGTTTCGGGGAGTCTTGGATCTCGGCGACATTCACATTTGCCGCCAGGTCTAGTTCAAGAGCGAGCTCGGTGTGATCAATTTGGACGACCACCACCGGCGAATGTTGGATTACCCGAATCCAATAGCCCGGCACAAGACCGTAAGCTTGCAGGTAGGCAAAACGATCCGGAGAAAGACGATTGGAAATACCCGTTACTCTGGCCTGGCATCCAGGTGGCACTTCGGCAAGTGTGCATGTTGGTGGGATGCACTTTGGGCAAATTGCATGTTTCTCATGCATTCGCCACCGGGACCGGTGCCGGCGCCAGAATCTTTTCCCGAAGGGCATTATCCTGCCTCCAACCTATTGCCTCTGGATTTACTAAGCGTTGTTCTCTCTCTGGCCTGGCTCGCCAGTACGCGGCCGGCCAAACGAGCCAGTGTCGATTTCTCGACATCCACCGTTTGGTAACCACAGACCGGGCAGCAGACCAGCTGGCATCCGGGCTGAAGCGGGCAGGTCTGACAGGCAGCATGTTCCAGCGGGTCGAATTGAGTCCCGCACAGCGGGCAAGTGACGGTCGCCGGTTTCATAAGCCCCAATCCGTTAGAAGGAGCAAATGATTTAAAAGACCGCCAACCATGAAAGCCAATGGGAAGATCAAGGTAAGCATAGCAGCTGCAGTTTTCCAGTCCCTTTCTTTGACGATCATCATGACGCTGGCGATGCAAGGGATAAACAAAGTGATGGTCACCATGGCGACGACCACCTGAGCAGGGGTAAGCAGTCCCTGACTTTCCATCATGAACAGCCCTGTCGCTCCGAAATCCCTGCGCAGAAAGCCCATCAGGAAAGCTGCGCTGGTTTCCGGTGGAAGCCCCAACCAACCCGAGACCAATGGTTCTCCAGCCTTGATCAACAGAGCGAGAATGCCAACTTTATCGAGGGTAAACATGATCAGTGTACCCAGCAGAAAAAGTGGCACAACTTCTTTGATGTACCATTCCAGGCGGGCCAGCGTTTTCAGCAGAACATTGGAGAACAACGGCAACCTCAGCGGGGGCAGTTCCACCAACAGCTGGGTTCGTTCACCGGGCATAATCCGCGCCGCCAGCCAACCAATTGCGAACAGGACCGCCAGCACCACGCCACTCCATATCAGGGTGGCTGCAAACGAGATCCCGGCCAGCATCCCCATGACAACGCCTAATTGTGCAGAACAAGGGATCGCCAGGGCGAGCAGGAGGGTGACCAGGATACGCTCCCGTTTGCTCTCCAACACCCGAGTAGTCAGGGTGGCCATGGTCACACAACCTAAACCCAGTACCATGGGCAATACGGCCTTGCCGTTTAATCCCAGGGTCTTGAAAAAACGATTGCTGAGAGCTGCCAGCCTGGGTAGATAGCCTGAATCCTCCATGATGCCAAATGCCAGGAAGAACGTGGTTACGATTGGCAAGATGAGGGCCAGCGCGTAAGTCATGCCCATAGTCCATAGGCCATACTCGCCAACCAGTAAATCTCTGAGGAAGCCAAAAGGTAGCAGGCGATCTACCAGACCGGTGAACCAGGGATTTATCACTTGTCCGAAAAGCCTTGTTTCCAGAAGATCCACCATCAGGCCCGCTCCGAATATCCCGACGAACCAGTACAGAACATATAGGACTGCTCCCAGTATGACCAGTCCCCATACAGGGTGGGTGGTCAAACGGCCCAGTATAGCCAACGCACTCTGCCGTCCCTCTCCAGTTTCACGGATACTGTCCTTGGATACTTGCTCGATATACCCCAGACGGGTCTTTTGAATAACTGTGGCCAGAGGTTCGAAGAAGGAAAGCTGCAAGGATTCGCGAATAGCGACCAGTTCATGGTAGGTTACCTCCGGTACACGTTCTCGCAGCCAAGTTTCAGCAACGGCATCAGCGCTCAACCACAACAGGGCCAAGGCCCGGGGGGAAACCGGCGACTTTGGAAGTCGCCAACATATTTCGGCCAGTGCGCCTTCGATTTCTGGCGGGTATGCGAGGCGAAACTGTGGAGGGGCGGCTGTCTTGAGGGCAGTAATCAAATCACTGACGCCGATGCCCCGGACGGCCGTGGTCGGCACGACGGACAACGCCAGGTGTTCTCGTAAAGCATTGTGATTCACCTCTACCCCCCTGGCCTGGGCCTCGTCCATCATATTCACAGCCAGGACCATTGGAAGTCCCATTTCTGCCAGCTGTACAGTCAGCAGCAATGTACGGCGCAGATTCTTTGCATCACCGACCTGCAGGATGGACTTTAAGTGCTCTTCGAGAAGTACTTTTTCCGTGATTTGCTCATCTTCCGAGTGGGGCGGAAAGGCGATAACGCCAGGGGTATCGACCAGCATTGTGCTATCCAAATCGCGAGCCGCGCCGCGGGCAATTTCAACCGTGGTGCCAGGATAGTTGGAGACGGCAACATGCTTCCCGGTCATTCTTTGAAAAATGACGGACTTACCCACATTGGGGTGACCTACCAGGGCGATGCTGCCATTGTTGTCGGACATAGGAGGTTTGGATGAATCGTGGCAATGCATAGTGTTTGATCCTTCTCTGCCTTTATTTGGGCGCGGTCTATCCTCTGCAGTTCTTACATAAACCATAGAGCACGACAGCGGTCGATTCGATCCGCGCTTCAGAGTCCCTCTCAAACTGTTGGATTATTTCATCTACCAGCGGGTAGTCGAATTCGATCACCCTTTTACAGTGCGTACAAAGGAAGTGATGGTGGTCCACAGGAATAGCGGGGTCAAAACGCTCCTGACGACGTTCCTCTTCAAACCAGCGAGAGCTAATCAGCCCTTCTCCTTCCAACCAGCGCAGCGTCCGATAAATGGTTGAGAGGTGAATGCCGGGATCGCGTTGGTTAACAATTGAATAGAGATCGCCAGCTGAGGGATGGCTGCTCATACTTTCAAGGGTTTCCAGGATGAGCCTGCGCTGGATGGTCATGCGACCCCCTTGAGATCGAAGGCTATCAGTGGCTTCAGCTAACAGATTATTCATGACGTAGTGAAACCTTTACTGCGAATGATTTGCAATAACGAGCAAAAAAAATTAATGACCCAAGGACCTGGCCTTATTTTCATCGAATTGAGACTCCATTAGTGGGTGGCTCTCCAGGTGTTCGCGGATTTCTTTGATGGCGACATCCAACGTATTTTCGGTTTCTTTTAGAAGCGCGGCAGCCTCCGGATCTTGTCCCTGAAGAGGCAATTCCAGAGAAGAAAGCAGTATGCTGACCGCGAACAGCGTCTGCAAGGCCTCATCGTTTAGTTTATGGCTCGTCCCGGCATAAGCTTTTACCTCGGCCAGAATCCTGGTCTGGAGATCGTTAGTTTCTTTTTCATCCAGCCAGCGGTCCAAAAAATCGAGTAACACAAAGGCCAATAGGGGACCGATCGTGCCATAAAATATGATTTCCGACAAGTAATGATATTTCTCTCCGAAGACCTCGTGAAACCAAGGTGCTACCAGCGTTTCGTAGGCGATGACGATCAATAAGAGAGCGAAAGGTAATACCCAGCGCAATACCTTAAGCCAGGTATGCAAGTTGGAGGATGCCCGAGTGATTTTTCCGGGCTCCTCCACGACAGCGTTGCCCCGAGCAGCACGATCCACCAGATTGGTCATGCCCCTATTAAATAATATTTCGCAGCTTTGCGGTAGCGTCATAAATCACCTTTTGTTTGTTATCTTTGTCGTAGATCTGCATGCACAAGCCTTTTGGGTAAACCCACCCAGCAAATTGGGACAGATGTCCCAATTAAATTAGAGACACTTGACCCTAATCATTAAGGAGGCAAATCCATACAATTAGTTGTGTAAATTGAGTTGGTAAATCAAATGCAAGATATCGTAAAGGAGAAAAGATTATGGCTAACGTAACAACCTTCAAAGGTAGAGTGGTTCAAGATCCGCCCTTCGTTCACAAGTTACTAAATGATCCCCGCGCTGGCTGGCTATGGTTTGTCCTACGGATTTGGCTCGGATGGCAGTGGATCAGCGCTGCAGAACACAAAATCTTTAATCCGGCCTGGGTTGGTGGAGGCGAGGCGCTAAAGGGCTTCTGGACTGGAGCAGTCGCGATCCCCGAATCGGGTCGCCCCGCAATTGCTTTTGATTGGTATCGTGATTTCATCCAGATGCTGCTAAACGCTCAGGCTTATACCTGGTTTGCAAAATTAATCGCCTACGGCGAGCTGATGATTGGCATCGCTCTGATATTGGGTGTTTTCACCGGCATCGCGGCTTTCTTCAGTGGTTTGATGAACTGGAACTTCATGATGGCCGGATCTGCCAGCATAAACCCCATGCTCTTCGTGGTTGCAGTCGGCTTAATCCTGGCCTGGAAAGTCTCCGGGTACATCGGTGC
>DASQQR010000269.1:0-4556 GCA_035643335.1 Anaerolineales bacterium | reverse complement strand
CGGGTCCTGGCGGATCTTCACCGCAGTGGCACCACCATCGTCATGGTCACTCATGATGCTCGCCTGGTCCAATACGCTACCCGCCTGGTGCAACTGCTCGATGGCCGCATTGTAGATCAATCACCAGATTGAGGATTCTTTATTCAGGAGACCCATTCGATGAAAATCTTACGTTTCGTAATACCGATGAGCTTAATAATCGTCGCCCTTAGCCTGGCATTTTCGAATGCCTACGCAGGTCCAGTCCGGCAAGTGGCCCCGACCCCGGTAATGATCGGCACCGTCACCGATCCTACGGCGACTCCTACGGAGGTTCCGCCCACCGAGGCCGCAGCTGCGGATACGCCTGTGCCTAGCGAGACGCCTGTTGACACGGTTGTCCCAACGGACGTGCCAACCGAGACCTCCCCTCCTCCTACAGATACTCCGCCTGCGCCGACAGCCACGCCAACCGATGAGCCTGCCGCGACTCAGACGAGTATTCCCACCCAGAGTTCGCTCCGGCCGATTGTGGTGGTCAACTCCTACAAGGTGAAACCCTCTCCCGTTGCTGTGGGGGGCAACTTTGTCCTCAACATCAACATAGAAAATCAGGGCCAAATAAGCGCCAAGAACCTGGTGATCGCTTTCACCCCTGGTGATTTCCTGCCACGAGACACAGGTGGTGTGTTAGCCGTGAGCCAGCTTGCTCCGGACGAAGACAAAAGCGTGAAGCAATCCTTCGCGGTCACCAGTGCATTGCAGGGGCAGATTGTCTCCACTCTGGCGGCCAGCATCAACTACATGGATGAGTCTGGCAATGCTTATTCCGAATCGTTCACCTTTACCGTCGGCATTGAAAAGGCGGCCTCCAGCGCCGGGACGGGTGCGAAGCCTACACCCACTCCGACGGCGACTCCGGTGACCCGCCCGCAGTTGGTCATCAGCAGCTACCAAACGGATATCGCGCAGCTGATTCCGGGTGCACAATTCAGCCTTGAGTTGAAAGCGCTCAACGCTGGCAATGCGGACGCAAAACGTGTAACGTTGATCGTTGGCGGCGCGGCAGCCGCCGCGCCATCCAATGACGACAGCGGAACTCCGATGCCTCCCGGCTTCACCGCTTCCGGAGGGGAATTTACCAACTTTTCGCCTGTGGGTGTATCCAACGTTCATTTCCTCGGTGATCTGCCCCAAGGTGACTCTCTATCAGCCACCCAGCCGCTGATCGTCAATGTCTCAACCAATCCCGGGGTCTATTCATTGAAGCTCTCCTTCGCATATAACGATGAGAAAGGCAACCTTTTGATTGATGATCAGGTCATCAGTCTGCTGGTATATTCACCACCTGTCGTCGAACTGAGCTTCTACCGCGATTCAGGGCCTATGTTCGCTAACCAGCCCAATGTTCTGCCGATCCAGATCGTCAACCTCGGCCGGAAGTCCACAGTTTTGGGGACAATGCGGGTGACGGCAGAGAATGCTTTGGTGGAAAACAACAGTATCCTGGTGGGCTCACTGGAAGCCGGTGGGTACTTCACCCTGGATGCCAATCTGATCCCGAATGACCCAGGATCCCTGGATATTCAAATCACTGTGGATTACACCGACGACTTTAACCGCGCACAAACCATTACGCAGGTTTTGACGGTTGAGGTTCAGGAAGCGCCTCCGGTGATAGATCCAGGAACGGGGCCCGGGATGGAGCCAGGTATGGATCCGGGCGCTGGATCTCCTCCGGATATGGGTCCGGAGTCCATGTGGCAGAAGGCGTTGCGTTTTCTGCGCGGCCTGGTGGGTTTAGATAGCGGAAACCCGCAGCCGGTAAATAATCCCCTCCCTGCTGAGGGGCCTATCATGGAAGGGCCTCCCCTGCAATGAATCTATTAGACCTGATTTCGCTCGTACTCGAGAACCTGGGCCGCCGTAAAGGCCGTGTGGCGCTGACTGCCATTGGGGTGATTATTGGCACGGCTGCTATCGTGATCCTGGTTTCCCTGGGGATCGGCCTGCAGCAGAATGCCACCGCACGCCTCTTTGGAATAGGCGATCTGACCCAGATCCGCGTATTTCCCAAGGACCCGGGCATGTACGAGGGGCAGTCGGCAGATGATCCCGTGGGTCCTCCCGCAGCCCAGAAAAAGCTGAGCCCTGCATCGCTGGCCGAATTTGAGAATATCCCCGGAGTCGTCGCCGTCGTCCCCTGGGATTATCTTTATGGTGGGGCGATGATGAAATATAACCGCCTGGAAGGGTATGGCAACCCGATCGGTGTAGCGGCCAGCGATTTGAGCCTCCTGGGCCTGACTGCCCAGACCGGAACCACCAGTCTGGCGAAAGGTTCAGCTGTCATTGGAGCCACCGTGGCGAATAATTTCCAGGATCCGCGTTGGCGCCCCGGCCAGGAGCCTCCTCCTCCACCGGATTTAATGGGCCAAAACCTGGACCTGACTCTGATCAAATGGGATCCTGAGACCAATGAGGAAATTCATAAGAAGGTAAAGATCCACGTCGTGGGCGTGCTCACCGAGATGCGATCGGAGCCCGATTGGAGCATTTACCTGCCGCTAGAGGACGTGACAGCCTGGAATGAGTGGTTCATGGGAAAGCGCATCAACCGCGAAAAAGATGGTTATAACATGGTCATCGTCAAGGTCGATGACGTCAAGGACACCCTGGACGTCGCCGACCAGATCAAAGCCCTGGAATTCAATCCGCAAACCGACCAAACCTACGTCCAGGGGATCAATAGTTTCTATACCATATTGCAGGCTGTCTTTGGTGGGGTGGGTGCCATCGCCTTGTTGGTAGCCGCCATCGGCATTGCCAATACCATGGCCATGGCCATCCTCGAAAGAACTCGCGAGATTGGCCTGATGAAGGCGGTTGGAGCAACCAACAAGGATGTGTTGAGCGTGTTTCTGGGGGAAGCCGCCGGAATAGGGCTAATCGGGGGCTTGGGTGGCGTGATTTTGGGATGGAGCGCCGGCCAGGTGATCAATGTGGTTGTCCTGGTCTACATGGCCGGACAATCCGTCCAGCAGGGTATGCCGCCATCCTCTGTGGCCGTGTCGACCCCGCCTTGGCTTTTGGGATTCGCCTTGTTGTTTGCCGTGCTCATCGGCTTACTCTCGGGCATCTATCCGGCCCTTCAGGCCGCTACTTTGATCCCGATCAAGGCCTTAAAATACGAGTAAAGCGAATGCATTTTGCTTTTTGCATCTTTTATCGTCTATCCTGACTCCTATTGCGTGGCAAAAACCACTAGGCTGCGCGGCGCCTGCTCTGAATGGCCAACACAAATATTGCCCCCAGCGCCACTCCCAGCAGGCCACCGGTGACGTTGTTAATCAGATCCTGCGAATTGCAGACCCGGTCAAGCGCAGGAATCAGGGCCTGGATCAGTTCAATGAAAACCGGTGTGATGATTACCGGCAATACCGCTACCCAGGCACGCCGCGCCGCCAGTGCGCTAAAAAAGCCCAAGGGGAGTAGCAATAATGCATTCAAAGACTCTTGCGTGATGGCCGGCAGGTCGAACAATCCCAGGGTAGTGGGTATGGCGATGACGCAGCGTACGACGCTTTCCTCACCAAATTCGCTGGGGACGAGCGTCACTGCCAGGGCTGCGGCCAAAGCGATACTGGCACCGAGAGTCGCCCAGGAATCCCACCCTCTCCTCACCAAAACTCCAAAGTAAACGGCGCCAGCCGCAACGCTGAAGACCAATAATATCAGGGCCACGCCCAGGCTGCTCCAAGAAACAGATTGAAGCACTAGATGATCCTCCGGTATAAGTCGATCTCCCCAGGCCAATCTCGTGAACAGCCATTATACGCCAGAGCGAAGAAATGAGCAATTTGCCCGGCTTCAGGTTATTCTCCCATAAGCGCATCCAAATCCATCAATACATCCCGCAGCGCAAGGGCAACTTTGACCAGCTTAAAGGAATCCACGATCTCCGGTCTATCCTTGGCTGTGTGGGCGATTTCGCTCAAGATTTCAACGAAACGTTCTGATGTAATCGCCAGGGCTGGTCTCCCGTTCATCAGAAAGAGCCCGTGATCGCCCTGGTACCAGGGTTCCCCTTCAACCAGATCCTCGTAGGTGGAAAATGCCTTGCGGATGGCATCGGCCATCGCCGGGGGACAATCATACAGAGAATAGGCGGTTTTGCCGCGATGATAGCCGGCTCCATCCAGGTTGATCCCGAGAACGATCTGCCTAAATCTGCCTGAATTCATGCGCAGATATTCTTGCTCTCCCACGCCAGAATAATAGTCTTCGCCGTTCAGGGCCGCAATTTCGATCCCCAGGTTCCCAGAGTAATCCGCCAGCAGCTCTGCCAGCAAGAGCAGCACCACGATCCCGCTGGCGTTATCCAGGGCACCCGGCGTGCCCGGCTTGGCATCGATGTGGGCAAAAAGCACCGCTCTGTGCTCTGGGCCAGCGCCTTTCCGGGCGATCACATTGCAGCCTGTGGAAGGAATTCGGCGGGCCCGGCTCTCGAGCGTAACCTGCTTGCCGGCGTATCCGGCCAGCCGCTGCCCCTCTTCCTCCGTCATGTAGACTGAGGG
>DASQQR010000268.1:0-5857 GCA_035643335.1 Anaerolineales bacterium | reverse complement strand
ATAGCTCATCTCGATGCGGGCCAGGCCCTGTTCCTGGGCTTTCATGGCCACTGCGGCTGCCTCGCGCGGGAAGACCTCCCAATCATCCATCGTCGGAAGGATATGCTCCTCGTCCAGCCGGTCGCCGATCTGGTTGGCCAGCGCCTCGGCTGCGGCAAAACACATCTCATCGGTGATGGTCCGGGCGCGCACGTCCAGCGCGCCGCGGAAAATGCCGGGGAAACCCAGCGAATTGTTGACCTGGTTGGGGAAGTCCGAGCGGCCGGTTGCCACGATCCTAGCTCCCGCTTCGATGGCTTCCCAGGGCCAGATTTCCGGAACCGGGTTGGCGCAGGCGAACAGGATGGCGTCTTTATTCATTTGCTCCACCCATTCGGGCAGCAAAACGCCAGGTCCAGAGCGTGACAGGGCGATGACCACATCGGCGCCTTTCATGGCTTCGGGGATGTCGCCCTGCCGTCCTTCTGCATTGGTCGACTGGCACAGCTGCCATTTATCCACATATTCTGCCTTGCGCATCTCCAGGTCCTTGCGGTGGGTCCCCAAGATGCCTTTGCTGTCCACCATGAAGCATTTGGCCGGATCCACCCCCCAACCGAAGATGAGGCGTGAGCAGGCTACATTAGCAGCGCCGCTGCCGATGAAAGCGATGCGCACTTCGCTCTTTTCCTTGCCCACCACTTTGAGGGCGTTCACCAGGCCGGCCAGGGTGACGGTGGCCGTTCCCTGCTGGTCGTCGTGCCAGATAGGAATTTCGGCCTTTTCACGCAGCGTATCCAGGATGCGGAAGCACTTGGGCTGGGAGATATCCTCCAGGTTGACCCCGCCGAATCCGGGCTGCAGCATCAGGACAGCATTGATGATCTGGTCGGGGTCCTTGGTGTCGAGCATGATCGGAACACCATCCACGCCTCCCAGGTATTTATACAGCAGGGCCTTGCCCTCCATGACCGGTAGACCTGCCTTGGCCCCGATATCCCCCAGGCCCAAAACACGCGTGCCGTCGCTGACCACGGCCACGGTATTCCATTTATTGGTGTACTCGTATACCTTTTCTGGATCTTCGGCGATGGCCCGGCAGGGCGCTGCCACGCCTGGCGTGTACCAGATGGCGAAGTCCTGGAAGCTGCGCACAGCGCATTTCAGGGCGGTTTCGATTTTTCCCCGGTAAAAGGGATGTAATCTCAAGGCATCGGCTGAAGGCTTCTTGGCTTTCGCCAGGAGCTCTTCAACGTTGATGGGTTGTTTTTCAGATAGCATCATGGCTCTCCTGTTCCCGGATCATTGCTCAAGATAAGAGTCGGCGTAGATGACTTTATTCAGCAGGATCTGGACCGTCTTCCAAATGGCCATCTGCTGCGGGTCGCTTGCCTCTACGTCGTCGAACGAAGGTTCTTCCATGTTGGCAATGTGATCCGAGATCTTTAGATACAGGCGATTCACGGGCGTGGACTCGTCTCGCTCTTCAATCACGCGAATGGTTTCCTTCAGCTCGGAGTCGAGAGGATCAGCGATCATCATTTGCAGCCCGACTCCCATCAACATGGCGCAGTACACCCGGTTAATCAAAGGCCGGTTTTCGCGCGGAACGGCATTGGACACGTTGGATAGGCCGACGGAGATGGCCGGCGGGGGATCCCAGGCGTATTGCAGCGTGCGCACGGCTTCGATTAAATGCGGGCAATATTCCTGGCAGCCGGAAACAGTCAGGACCAATGGATCGATGATCAGGTTCTCCATGGGGAAATCGATCTCCAGCATACGAGGGATCAGCTTCTCCAGCGCGATGTTCACCCGGTCATCGGCTGCCACGGGAATTCCGCTTTTGCCCATCGTCAGAGCGATGAGCCTGGTGTTGTACTGCTTGGCCACCAAAGGTACCTTTTCCAGGCGTTCCTCTTCAGCGGAAGTGGAGTTGATAATCGGTTGAGCCTTGGTGATTTTCTTTAAACCGGCTTCGATGCCCTGCAGATTGGTGCTATCAAAGCTGAGGGGCACGTCGACAACGGCCTCCACCGTCTCAACCATCCATGGGAAAACCTCTTCCCAGTCTTTCTTGCGCGGTCCCAAATTGAGGTCAAGGGCCTGCGCCCCCGCGTCCACCTGCCTCATAGCCAGATCCTGAAAGAATTTGGCATCTTTTTCCTGGAGCGCCGCTTTTACTTTGTCTGATATGATGTGAATGTTTTCGCCAATAATGTACATAGGAGCCCTCCCTGTCAAATTGGTTTGTTCGAAATGGCTGCTTCAACCGAGGGGAACCGCGATAGGTCGGTGTGCGGCAGAAACAGCGCTGACATGAACGCCTCGTAGAAGGTGTTGTCGGCTGACAACTCGATGTAAGTCATGCGCATGGCAATATCTTTGACCCGCTCCCGCGCCCCCTTGCTCAACAGGGCCAGGTAGGCGCCGCGCACGGCGGTGTTGCCCAGGAATTGAAAGCGTTCCCAGGGCAAATCGGGCAGCAAGCCGATTTCGATCGCTTTTTCGACGTTGATATATTTTCCGAATGAACCTCCGATCAATACCTGTTCTGCTAATTCCAGAGGAATGCCGACGCTGTCGGCAAGAACAGTGAACCCGGCGTAGATAGCCGCCTTGGCGCGCAGCAGGTTGTCCACATCGACATGGGTGATGGCGATGTCGCGCCCGTCGCTGGTTTGGTCCCCCCAGGCGATGACATATTCCCAGCCGTGATCGCCTTCCCGGATACGAGGTGCGTCCAGGGAGGAATTGAAATTACCTCCCTTGTCGATAATCCCGGTCAGGAACATTTCGGCCAGTAGGGAAATCAGGCTGCTTCCGCATAAGCCGCGCGGTTTGATGCCTCCAATCACGCGGTAAGTTGGTTCGAGCGTCCGGCTGTTGATCCATACCTGCTCGATGGCGCCCTTGGTGGCGCGCATACCATATTGCACGCCAGCGCCCTCAAAGGCCGGACCCGCCGAACAGGCGCAGGTTGCCAGCCATTCGCTGGATCCAAGCACGATCTCGCCATTGGTGCCGACATCCATGAACAGGGTGACTTTATCCGTGTCATCCATCCCGGAAGAGAGCACTCCCGCAGTGATATCTGCACCCACATAGCTGGCGACGCAGGGCAGGCAATCCACGGTGCCGTCAGGATCGATATTCAAACCGGCCTTTTCTGCGGTCAGGGTGGGGATTTGGTTGACGGCGGTCACGAAGGGCATCAGCCGGATGTTCTCTGCCGGGATTCCCAACAGGAGGTGGATCATGGTGCTGTTCCCGACAACGGTAGCCTTGACCACGTCCTGGGGCCTCACCGGTGGGTCTGACTTGACCCGTTTACAGGCCAGGTCGAGCAAGGCGTTGATCGTGTCCAGCACGAGGGAACGCATTTGCTCGCTGCCCCCATTCTTACTGGCAAAGATGATGCGGGAGACTACATCTTCACCCCGCGAGATCTGCTGGTTGTATTCGGCGACCTGAGCGCGCGCCTGACCGGTGACCAGATCCACCAACCAGACGGTCACCGTGGTGGTGCCGATATCGATGGCTGTGCCCCAGATGGGCGCATCATCCATTTCGAGGCCGGGCCGGATGTCGATCAAACGGGGGGGAGCATCGGGCTGGTCCCACGCGTGGGTGTCCAGAATGGCGGTTGCCTGCCAATTCCCCTGGCGCAGGATCTGGCCTATGCTCTGTAGTTGGTTGAGCGATACCTGGATGTCTTCTGCGTTAACCTGTTTGCACAGGGCCGACTTGAGGCGGCTCCAATCATCCGTTTGGTCGCTCATGTCAGGTGGCGTCAAGGTGACTTTGACTCGCTGTATGGCCTGGTCAATGCGGGGGTTATATCCATGTGGAACGGTGACCTCGGCTACAGTCCGGTCGCTGGTCAACAAGCGCTCGATCTTTTCCTGTGGCGGCACTGCCACGCGGATATCCCCCTCGACCACTGACTGGCAGGCCAGGGCATATCCATTTTCGATGTCCTCGGCGGATAAGCGCACGGTGCTGCGCCGGCGGACGCTCCCCTCGGTCACCTGTAATGCGCAGCGCCCACAGCGCCCCTGCCCCCCGCAGGGCTGTATGATATCCACGCCCGCCAGCACGGCTGCTTCGGATAGCAGCGTGCCCGTAGGCACCCGAACCGGCTCAGCCACAGCCTCGAATCTAACAATATGCTCTGCCATTACCAATCACGCACCACGTACCACGCACCACGTACCACGCACCAGCACCACGTCTCACGCCTCACGTTTCACGCCTCACGTCTCACGCCTCACAAAGCCTTCTTCATGAATGTCGGCAGGTCAACGGCTTCGCGCGGGCCAACCCGGATCTCCCAGCCAGGCAGCTCTTCTTCCAGTTCGCCGGAAAGGACGGCCACGTGACCGGGCAGTACGATTCGCTTTTTGCTGACCTTGTCGGCCACGTTGAAGGTCTTGACTGCCTTGGCGATGCGTTCCGAGTCGAATTTACCGGCGGCCCAGGCGGTCAGCACGCTCATGCCTTCGGCGTCGGTCACCAGCAGCCAGGCGGGCAGGCCGGCGCCCTCCACTTCGTTGGCTACGCTGAAGTAAGTGATGCTGAAGTTGGTCGTGACCAGCACCGGATCCTCCGGCTGTGGATCGTTGATCTCGTATAGGCCAGGCTGGACCTGGATCGGTTTTTGCGGATCCGTGTAGATGTTCTGTCGCAGGACCAGCAAAGGATAGACCGTCGCCGGGCTGAAGTGGTCGAGCACAATAAAGCTGCTATATTTGCCAATCGCCTGGGCTGCGGCCACTACTTCCAGCTCAGGATTCCCCAGGTCGCCTGGAAAAGCGATGATCGGGTAGCCCAAGGGGCGAAAAGTTTTCTTCAGCGCCAGCCGCCTGGAGATGGTGTTGGCGGTCAACGTGCCGCGCATGCCGCGCTGTTCCGGCGAGAGCACGATGTCCTCGACACCGGCTTCCTTGACTCTGCTGGCTAGATTGACCATGCCATCAAGCGTTCCAGCCTGAACCGCAAGGGCCGCGCCTCTTTGCTTGGCCAGGCTGGCCATATCCTGCCAGTTGTCCGTGGTGGCATGGCAAAGGAGCGTCTTTTCACCCTCCCCGATCTGCCCCAGGCCAGCTTGCAGGTCTCCAGGCTGGCCGATCAAGATCAGGGGCCGGTGGCTGACCTCCCGTACGGCCGAGACTGCCGCACCGAAGTCGCCGCCTCCGGCTTGGACGGCGAATCCGCTCATTGTCAGGGGCATGCCGACGTAGTCGACTTCGTATTCGTCCGCCGGAGCGACTTTTGCTTTGATGGCCCCAGGATCTTCTGAATCGTGTACCCGCAGAAACAACCCGGGGCGGTTGTAAAAGGTCTTCTCGTGGCGGAAGAGCACCACTTCACCGCCGGCCTTGATCTCGTAGCCGTTGGATTTCACGGTTACGGGACGCACCGGCGGCGCAGCCGCTTCGGACAACTGGGCCTGGGCTTCCTCGCTGACGTGCGGGCAGGCAGACAGCTCCACCTGTTTGGCGGCCAGCTTCATCGCAAACGCCAGGCAGGTGGGGAAACCGCAGTCCTTGCAGTTGGTTTGCGGTAACAGCTTGTAAATTTGGATTCCGGACAATGCCATAGTTATTTCTCCGTATTACCATTTACGCATTACGCATCACGCATCAAATCTTTGATCGCTTCATGCGTGCGCTTTACGCTCTCCGGATGGCGCAGGACCACGATATCGGCGCCGGATTCGAGCAGCATGACGGAAGTGAGGGTCTCCCAGGTAATGGCCCGGTCTTTCCAGTCACCCCACTCCTCAGGCACACCATCGCCGACCTTGCTTTCTTTGGCCTTCCAGCACTCTTCGCCCGGGGTGACCAGCATGGGTTGCTGAGTCATGCTGTCGCCC
>DASQQR010000267.1:0-17530 GCA_035643335.1 Anaerolineales bacterium | reverse complement strand
CATTTGCGGCAGCTCAGATCGGCCGGCATAACCGCTGTGCTGGTCACTTTAGACGATCGCTTGTTGGGGATCATCGGAATTTCCGACTCCATCCGGGGCGCCAGCAAAAGGATGGTGGATAGTCTGAAGGGTATCGGAATTAAACGTATCCTCATGCTCACCGGCGACGATCACCAAACCGCGCAGAGTATGGCTGAAGTGGCCGGCATCCAGGAATTGTATGCTGACTTGATGCCCGAGGACAAATTCGACATCATCCGCAAGTTGCAGGCAGAAGGACATATCGTTGCCATGACAGGCGATGGCGTCAATGACGCCCCCGCGCTGGCGGCCGCGGACATCGGCATCGCCATGGGTGCAGCCGGGACCGATGTGGCTATCGAGACCGCCGACATCGCCCTGATGTCGGATGATCTGATGAAGATCCCGGAGGCCCTGCGGATTTCGAGGGCAACTTTGCGGAATATCCACCAAAATGTCTTCTTCGCCCTGGTGACCGTGACCGCTCTGCTTATCGGTGTACTGCTGGGAGAAATTCACATGGCTGGTGGTATGCTCATCCATGAGGCCTCCGTTCTAATCGTGATCCTTAACGGGATGAGGTTGCTGCGGGCATGAATTGGATAGGCTCTTTGATTTTCGTAGTCTTCCGCTCCAGCTCATCCTGAGCTTCGTTGGCGTCGTTTTCCTGACCGCCGCGATCGCCGGTATATCTGCGATCTGGATCATCCGCGGGCAACTTGAAAGTCAGGTCTGGTCTCAACTGTACCAGGGCTCCCGTACAGCCCTATCGCTTTACACGGCGACCCAAAATGAAGTCGCCAGTTTCGCCACCCTGACGGCACAGAGACCAACGTTGCATAAATTGTTGAACCAGGGGGATCGTAGCGACCTGGTTAATTACTTGTTCACCCTTCAAACCGGCGCAGGACAGGATCTGCTGGCAGTCTGCGATGCCGAGAACGGCATCCTTGCCATTACAGTGGACCCGGCACGGGATGATTTTTGCCGGGCATGGCAGGCGTCCGGATATCATCTGAACGATAAAGCCGGAAGTGGCGAAATCTGGTTCTCCACTTCTCGCTCCGTTTCCTCCCTTAACGGGGATTCGTGGATCGTGATCGCAGGAAAGAGGCTGGATGCTGATTTCGCACGCAGAATGCGAATCGAAACCGGCCTCGAACACATCCTGCGATTTGCAGGAAATCCCATCGTCAGCAGCTCTTTAATCGACCCATCTGCGTTCACGGAGATTGCCTTCGAGCCCGCCAGTGGTGGTGAATCCGGAGAAGGGCTGCGCGCCACTTTTTCCCTGGAAGATCAACCGTATTATGCAACTCTCCTCCACCTGGACGAATCCAACCTGGACGTCATCCTGGCTCTTTCAATCGCCGATATTGTTGGCACTCAACAGCGCCTCGCCTGGGTCTTGGCGGTCAGCAGCTTCGGGGTGGCCCTGTTGGGATCTATCCTCGGGATACTGCTCGCCAGGAGAATCAGCTCTCCGCTCAGTCGCATGGCAGATATGGCCGATCGTTTCAGCACAGGAGAATTGAGCACCCCAATCGCTATTAACGGACCGGTGCGGGAAGTGGCACAGGTTAGTCGAGCTCTGGAGAGGGCTCGGTCAGAAGCAATTGCCACCATGCAACCGCTAACTGAAAAATATGGCCAGCGACTGGTGGTTGAGCTCCTGATGTCAATACCAATGGTGAAAGCGGATTCACGCAGGACCATCCAGGTATTAATCAATTTATTATCCAACGCCAGCAAGTATGGGCCACCCGATGCCGAGATCAAGGTCCGGGCTAATAGCATCGATAATTGGGTGAAAATAAGCGTCCAAGACCGAGGTCCTGGAATCCCCTCCAAATACCGAAAAATCATATTCCAGCGATTCGTTTACCCGACCACGAATGGGGCCAGTTCGAAGGTCGGCGCGGGATTGGGCCTCTCGGTAGTTAAGGCCGTCGTCGAAGCCCAGGGAGGGCAAGTTGGCGTGGACGACCGCCCTGGCGGCGGGTCGATCTTTTGGTTCACTTTGCCAATGGTGAAGGATTAATGATTTCCTCGCAAAAGGAAGGGGCTGCGCGTTCAAAATGAGAGCGCTGATCGTTGACGATGACCGGGTTCTGGCCGATATCGTAGCTTTTGCATTACGCCGAGAAGGATTTGAGATCATCCAGGCTCACGATGGGGCTTCGGGGTTGCGGCGCTGGGAAGCGGAGAACCCCGACTTAATCATCCTTGACGTTAATCTGCCGGAAATTGATGGATTCACGTTTTGCAGGCAGATCAGAGAGCGGTCAACCACGCCGATCATCATGCTCACGGTGCGAGGTGAAGACAATGATATCGTCCGTGGCCTCGAGATCGGTGCTGACGACTATATCCCCAAGCCCTTCAGCCCACGCCAGCTGGTTGCCCGCGCTTTTGCCGTACTGCGCCGGGCTGGACAAATGGCGACCCCAACCCCTCATCAGGCCGGTGATCTGCAATTAGCGGCCAACCGGCGCGAGGCGCGGATTGGATACGGCGACCCCATACCATTGACCCCTTTGGAGGGCAAACTACTCACCTATCTGATGATCAATGCCGGTCAGGTTCTGACCGCAGATGCGATCATCGACTACGTTTGGGGACCTCAAAGCGGAGATCGAGACATGCTGCGCCAATTGGTGCATCGCCTGCGGGACAAGATCGAACCCGATCCTGGCAGTCCCACCTATAGAAAAACCGTCCCAGGCCTGGGCTATGGATTGATCGCCGATAACGATTGAGGTCAGTTCGCGCCTGGAAAAACCACTCGCGGCTTGATAGCAGCTTTTGTTGCTATCAAGCCGCTTTTATTGTCACATATTTGTCACCCATTCGTAACGAGATTTATCACTGGGAGCGGGTATGCTGAGAATGAGAAGATCGATCCCAACCGGTCCATAGGGATTTGTTTCTATGAGGCTTCATAAAATGCCAAAAAGCTCAACGCTATTATCCGTAATATTCAAATCCAACCTGCACTCGCCCAACGCCTGGCGGCTGCAATCGCACGCTTCTATCACGCCGTTCCCATCAGCGAGGAGGCCGGCAGGATCACCGTAGCCATGGTGAACCCCGATGACCAGACGGCTGTGGCAGCTGTGAAAAAGGCCTTGGGCTGTGAACCTTATGTTGTCAGGGGAGATCAAACGCGCATTGATGCTGCAATCGACCAAATCTGGCCATACGAGATTGGCCAGGCACAGCCCCCGAGTATATTGCTGCAGGCCGACGATCATGAGTTCCACAGGAAAAATGGGAACCAACGCCAACGAGAGAGCGAGGTGTATGAATTTGCCCAGAAATTGACGGCTTTATTGAGCGCCAAGCTGACCCTTCACACAGCCGGAGCGAAAGCGAGATCGGACGCATTCGACAACAGTGTCAATCAGGAGCACTACGATCTGGTCGTTGGCAGCACTTTTACTCGATCAGATCTCAGGAGAATTCCAACTTCCATATTTGTCGTTCAACAACCATCCTGGCCATTGAAGAGGATCCTTCTCCTCATAAACGGGGAAACGGTCGGCGACGCCGCGTTGAGCTGGGTCGTCCTCCTGGCCAAGAGGACGGGAGCCGGTATCACGGCGTTAGCGATTGTCCCACCCGTGCCGGCGATGTTCCAGGGATTCTCCCGCATGCAGCAAGGATTGCCAGAATTGTTGAGCGCCAACACCGGACTGGGTAAACAAACGCGGAAAATCGCCAAACGACTGTTTGACGAGGAAATCGACGGGACTAATAAGCTGCGTTATGGATCACCTGAGAGCCAATATGTAGCAGAGATCGCAGAAGGGCGCTACGATACGGCGGTTATTGCCGGCGAATCGAAGCCTCAGCGAAAGCGCTGGCCGCCGGGCGACTTAATCGTTCCGCTCCTGCAACGAAGCCAGACGCCTGTGTTGATCGCGAAATCGATGTGATTTGGGTGTTTTGTCACAAACTTGTAACGTGCTTATCATGGAGTTTGTCATGCCCATAGTCTAAGATATAAATAAGATGAGTACCTCCGCATAAATAGAGGGCGTAGCCTCATCTGCTGAGTTGAGAATGTCCGGGTAGATCACCGAGGGAAGGAGGTGGACGATGGATGCACGGACAGAAGAATTCGAAAAATGCCTGTCGGAAGGTCCCCAGACCGCATTGGAGAAAAGATATATTAAGGAATATTTGCAGGGTAAGGGATACGCGCTTCAGGATTTGGCCCAGCTGCCGGAGGAAAATGCCAAGCAGCTTATGCGCGAAGCATGTGCCTACGCCTCCCTGAAACTGGCGGAGGTCGAATCAAGAGCGCGTTTTAAACAGAAAATTCATGGATCCGCTCAAAATTGGTGAGAGTTAAAAAATCAGTTATATGATTAACTGGTTAGGAGGGCGTCAACTACTTGAGGGGTTTACAGGTTTTGCCCTCCTGTAAACCCCTGCCTGTTTAAAGCACTCGTTTACCGTCGGTGGATGGTGGTAACCGCTTTAGACGACTTAGATGGGACCCAGACGAGCGCGGGACAACGCTGAACATCGAGTGTGAACCGTGAACAAGTAAGGAAGCCGGACGATGGATGTTTCAGGAAACAAACTCACACCACTCGATCAGATCTGGCAAACCGAGGCTGAAATCACGCGTCGGGTCGCAGCCGCGCGTCAGGAGGCTGAGCAGATCCTTGCCACCGCCAGATCGCAGATAACACAAATTAAGGATCGAGCCCGAGAAGCCGGTTACCGGGAAGGCAGGGGCCAATACCGGCAAATTATTGCAGAAGCCGAGGAGGAGGCCCACGCCTTAACTGCCCAGGCCAGTTCCCGGGCTGAAGAGTTGCATCGAAAAGGACAGCAACGTATGCAGATGGCTGCGCGCGCGGCTGTAGACATCATCGTCGGCAGGGAGGCAGAGATCAAAAACCAATGACCATCGAAATGGCTCGCATACAAATCGTTGGCCTCAAACAGGATCTTCAAGTCACGGTCCACGCTTTGCGTGATTTCGGTTGCGTGCCCATCGATGAAATCTCCGAATCGCCTGAAATCTCTGCACGTCCCCTGATTATGGACCGCGAAACCTTGCGACAACAGGAGGAATTGACCTTTTTAGCAGCCCAGGTTGGTGGGCTAATGGACGCTCTCAACGTCAGGCCCGCAGCAAATGTTCAGCATCCTCCCGGCGATTAAATGCTTTGGATCATGTTCTGATCCCCCGCCTGGAAACCGAGCGGGATTTCATCCAGATGGCCCTGGACGAGCGTGAGCGCGGGGATCACTTCCGCTTCAAGTTGATGAAGCGCATTCTGGAGCGAAAACGCAAAGCCAGTAGCAGCGAAACTACGGACTAGTCCAGTTCAATTCTCAACTTTCAACCTTCAACCCATCGACCGTCCAACTCGGAGACAAACCTCGCCAGGCAGGCCGTCCGTTGGCGCGTTTAGATCCGTGAACCCAATTGCTTTTTTCAAAACTTGTGCTAGACTGTAATAAAAAGGAGGAGGACACCATGGACCTGATCACCCTAAAAATCGAAAAGCCGGAGGAAATCAATTTTATCCTTGGCCAAACCCACTTCATCAAAACAGTCGAAGACGTCCATGAGGCCCTGGTCACCCATGTACCAGGGATCAAATTCGGTTTGGCCTTCTGTGAATCTTCAGGCAAATGCCTGGTGCGTTGGACAGGCACCGATAAGGAAATGATCGAACTGGCTCAGAAAAACGCCCTGGCTCTGGGAGCCGGCCACAGCTTTATCCTGTTTTTGGGTCCAGGGTTTTACCCCATCAACGTACTCAATATCCTTAAAATGGTACCGGAGGTATGCCGGATCTTCTGCGCTACAGCAAATCCTGTCGAGGTAATTATCGCGGAGACTGAGCAGGGAAGAGGCATACTGGGTGTGGTGGATGGGTTCCCTCCAAAGGGGATTGAGCAGGGCGAGGATATCGCCTGGCGGAAGAGTTTCCTGCGCCAGATCGGTTACAAACTGTAACGAGGAGACATGTCATGGGTACCCCAACAGACGACTACAAATGGGACATCCTGCTGGCCATTGATGGTTCCGATCACTCCATCGCGGCTATCGATCTTCTCCGCGATTTACCTTTGCCAACCGGCACTGAGGTCACGGCCGTCACCGTGCTGATTCCTCGAAACGCCTCTGATCACGCCTCCCGGGAGGCGATCTTAGAGCAAACTAAGAAAATGCTGGCGGAGAAAAACATTCAAGTAAACACCGAACTCCTGGTTGGCTATCCTACTGAACAACTGGTTGAATATGCGGACGAGCAGCAACCCGACTTGATCGTGCTGGGCGCCAAAGGATTAAGATCTACGCTTGGCATTCTTGTAGGTGGGGTTGCCCAGCAAGTCTTGGAATACGCGGCCTGCCCGGTTCTGGTCGTGCGCGCACCATATCAAGGATTAAAGAATGTCCTTTTGGTTACCGATGGTTCTTACCACAGCCAGCGAACGACTGAGTATCTTTCGGATTTTAGGCTTCCAGAAAGCACCCAGTTGCGCATCATGCATGTACTGCCGCCGCTAGCATCGCCGACCACCATCGCCACCTCCTGGCCTATTGATGCAGAGTTGTTTGCTCCTCCGCCCACAAAAGAATTGGAGGAGGCTCTCAATGAACAAGCTACAGAGGAAGAACGCAAGGGACAGCACATCCTGGAGCGCGCGACCAGCAACCTGAGATCATTCGGAATCGAGGCCACCAGCCTCCTGCGCAGAGGCGATGCTGCCACAGAGATTATCGAATACGTCAAATCGAACCAGATCGATTTGGTCATCGCTGGTTCGCGGGGGCTTAGTGGAATCCGCAGTTGGCTTTTGGGAAGCGTCTCCCGGAAGCTGGTCCATTACGCGGGATGTTCAGTGCTGGTTGTCAAGAGTTCAAGCACCTGAGTGGTGCCCAAGCCGAGACAGGTGCCAGCGATGAGCGAGCCAATGAAAGAGGCGATGCTCTACGAAAAATTGGAGCATCAGCGGGTGCGCTGCAATCTCTGCGGACATCGTTGTGTAATTTCAGCGGGCAGGCGAGGTGTTTGTAAAGTTCGCGAGAATCAGGCTGGGAGCTTGTACACCTTGGTCTACGGACCGGCGATCAGCCAAAACGTAGATCCGGTCGAGAAAAAGCCGCTCTACCACTTTTATCCAGGTTCAAAGGCATTCTCTATCGCCACAGCGGGATGCAATTTCAGCTGCCAGTGGTGCCAGAACTGGCAGATTTCCCAACTGCCACGTGAAAGGGATCTGATCCGGGGGCGGAAAATCGATCCTGAAAAGATCGTGGAGAGCGCCCTCCTGACGGGCAGCCGGAGCATCGCCTACACCTATACGGAACCAACGATTTTCTTCGAATACAGCTACCATATTGCCCTTTTGGCGCATCTGGCTGGTTTGGCCAACATTTATGTTACCAACGGTTATATGACCGCTGAAATGTTGCAGCTCTTTCATCCCCATTTGGATGCAGCCAACGTTGATTTGAAGACTTTCCGCAAGCGCACTTACCATAAGTACATCGGAGCCAACTTGCAGACCGTTTTAGATAGTCTGAAAGCCTTGAAACACATGGGGGTTTGGGTGGAAGTTACTACGCTGGTAATCCCTGGTATCAACGACGATCCCTCTGAACTGCGCGATATTGCCCGCTACATTGTCACGGATCTCGGGCCAGATACGCCCTGGCACATCAGCCGTTTTTTCCCTACGTATAGATTGATGAACTTGCCTTCCACTCCAATTACTACGCTAAGGCTGGCTCAAGAAATAGGTCTCGGCGAGGGCTTACGATATGTATACGTCGGCAATATAATCGATGATGCGGACACCCATTGCTACCAATGCGGAGAGTTATTGATTCGTAGACAGGGCTATTGGATAGCCGGGCACTACCTTCAGAACGGGAGATGTCCATCTTGTGGAACGTCGATCTCGGGTGTCTGGGCAGAGAAGTCGAGTGAACCCAAAAAGGATGGAAACACTCGCCTGTGATATAAAGGTGTTAAACTTAATAGTATGACTGAAGCCAAACGAATTCTCTTGTACACCGGCAAGGGCGGTGTCGGCAAGACCAGCGTGGCAGCGGCCACTGCCCTGCGCAGTGCCGAGATGGGCTACAACACAGTGATTCTCAGCACCGATACGGCCCACAGCCTGGCCGACTCTTTCGACTCTCCCCTCGGACCAGAACCGGTCAAAGTGGCGCCCAATTTATGGGGCCAGGAAGTAGATGTCTATTATTCAATAGAAAGCTATTGGGAAAAGCTGCAGAAATATATGGCAGCCATGTTTAGCTGGCAGGGGGTGAGCGATCTGCTGGCTGAGGAAATCTCCGCCCTTCCCGGCATGGAGGAGGGTGTCGGCTTGTTGTGGATCCACCAGCATTATATGCAAGCAAAGTATGACGTGATTATCGTGGACTGCGCGCCAACTGCGGATACGTTACGCTTGCTGAGCCTTCCGGACACCGGCCGCTGGTGGTTTGAACGCTTGTTCCCGATAGGCAAACGCGCCACCCTTATGCTTGCGCCTTTGGCCCGGCCCTTCCTGGCTGACATGCCGATACCCGACGGCGAGACAATGGATGCAGCCGAATCCCTTTTCCGGCAGCTCGGCGAACTGCACCAACTGCTTTCAGATCCGGACCTGTCTTCTATGCGCCTAGTAATGAATCCGGAAAAGATGGTCATCAAAGAGGCTCAGCGCAGTTATACCTACCTGAACTTATACGGTTACGTCACCGATGCGGTGGTCTGTAACCGGGTTTTCCCCGAGGATATGGATGGATATTTTTCGAGGTGGCGAGAAACTCAGGAGCAATACTTGAAGAGCATTGAGGAGGCTTTTGCGCCCCTGCCCATTCTCAAAGTACCTTATTTCGAAAAAGAAGTCGTTGGTCTGGAAGCCCTGCATCGCATGGCCAATGTCCTGTTTGAGGACCAAGATCCAACCCGCCTTCTCTATCACGGGCACACCCACACAATAGAAAAGAAGGACGACGGCTTCGTCCTGAGTTTACTGCTGCCATTTGTCCAGCGCGACCAGATTTCCGTTTTGCGTTCAGGAGATGAATTGACCGTCCAGGTAGGCAGCTGGCGGCGGAACCTGATCCTCCCTCGGGCTCTGCACGGGCTGGAAATTGCAAAAGCAGAGTTTAACGGAGATTCGTTGGATATTCATTTTGTGGCTAGAGAAAAAGAGGTTGAGCATGGCTGAGGAAAGACCATCCCGGATAATTGATTTCGAGAGGCATCCAGGAGAACCGGTTGACTTGCTGCACATAACTCTGCCGGTCCCGCGCCTCAGATGCCTGCCGAAGGAGGTTCGCCAGCATCTACGCGCCTCCCGGCGAGAACGGCTCTTAGCTTTTCGCAGCTTGATTGACTCGGCGATTGAATGGTTGGCAGAACCCGAGGAGGATCAAAAGCACCGCAAAACCGAGCGCGTAAAAATTGACTGATTCATCACCTGCCCGAGACTTCCCGCCGCGAGCGCGCATAGGCGTCCAGGGTGACGGCAACGAGCAAAACCGCTCCGGTCACCATAAAGCGGATCGATGATTCAAGGGCAAGCAAATTCATCCCGTTCGAAATAGAACCGATAACGAGGATTCCCAAAAGCGCCGACCAGGTGTTTCCCCGACCACCAAAAAGGCTTGTCCCACCAATGACCGCCGCAGCGATGGCATTGAGCAATTCGGGTCCGCCCCCTGAGGATTGGTTGACGGCAAACAATCGCGAGCCAGCCAGGATCCCACCGCAGGCCGCCAGGGTTGAACCCAGAATAAAAACCGAGATCCGGATTCGATCCACGTTGATCCCGGCGCGCCGGGCTGCCTCTGCGTTGCCTCCAACCGCAAACACGTATCTACCCCAGGCGGTTTTCCGTGTAAGCAGATCAAATATTATGACGAAAGCCAGGAAGATCAGCATGGCGGAAGGGATACCCTGAATGGGCTCGCCCTGCCGGGGATTGCGATTGAGATTCAGAAGAAAGACGATCAGCAGAACTACAGCCGATATCAAGATGATTTTACCGATCGTCGCGGGCATAGAGGAGAATCTGATGCCAGCTTTGGCCCGGCGACTCCGCTCCCGCACTTGGGTATAAGCGAAGACTAACATGGCACCAACGCCCAACACCCAGCCGAACCATACGGGCAGATTGGTGTTCGAGATGGCGATGATGACCGGGTCATTCAGATTGATGGTCCCGGTCTGGCCCAAGATGTAGAGCAGCGCTCCGTTCCACAACAGGAATCCGGCCAGCGTAACAATAAAAGAGGCGACTTTTAACTTGGCGATCCACCACCCTTGAAGCAACCCGATGCCAGCCCCAGCCGCGATCGCTGCGCCCAGCGCAATCCATGCCGGCTGCTGCTGTTTCACAGATAGCACGGCCATAATACCTGCCGTGAACCCGCTCACCCAGCCTATCGAAAGATCGATCTCTCCCAGGAGCAGCACCAGGACAACGCCCACGGCTATGGTGCCAGTGGAAGCAATTTGGACCATCAGGTTGGTCAAATTCAAAGGGGTGAGAAAGTTGTCATTCGCCAGTTGAAAGATAATGGCAATTAGAATAAGGCCCAGCAGGACAGGCAATGAGCCGATTTCGCCTTCGGCGATCCTCCGGATCAGCGCCTTCCACTGTTCGCCAATGAAACCGTTTTTTGTCTCCGATTCCTCAAAATGCGTTTCTGCATCCATGAGCTGCCCTTTTTTTGCGTCTCTCTTTTTTTACGAATTGGCACCTGCTCGCTGGTGATAGACATCCTCCCCTTCAGCCAGTTTGGCCCCCGTGATGGCGGCTACAACCTGATCAGGGTTGGTCTCCATAGTGTTGAACGTGGCGACCCGCCGGCCGAGGCGCAAGACGATGATGCGATCGGAGATATCGAAGACATCAGCCAGGTTGTGGCTGATGACCACGACCCCCAGACCTTGCTCTCGCAAGCGGCAGATCAGATCCTTTACCTGTTTGGTTTGCTCGACGCCTAAAGCGGCGGTCGGCTCATCCAAGATCACGATCTTTGAATTCCACATTACCGCCCTGGCAACCGCGACAGACTGGCGTTGGCCACCCGACAACGCCGCAACCCTGGCACGCAAGGAGGGGATGTTAATATGCAGGTCCGCTGTGACCCGCCGGGCTTCAGCCTCCATGTCGATCTCTTCCATCACTTCAATCACGCGGGGGATGAGCCTTTGGGTCTTCTCCTTACCCAGGTACAGGTTGCCAACTACATCCAGGTTATCGCAAAGGGCGAGATCCTGGTAGACCGTCTCGATCCCCAAAGCATTGGCATCCTTAGGATTTCCGACCGCGACCGGTTCCCCCTCGAAGTAATACTCTCCGGAATCAGGTTGGTATACTCCGGAGATAACCTTAATCAAGGTGGATTTTCCAGCACCATTATCCCCAACCAACCCGACCACCTCGTCCAGGTATACCTCAAAATCTACATCCTCCAGAGCCTGGACAGCTCCGAAACGCTTGCTGACGTGCTTCACTTCCAGGATCGGACCATCTTTTGGCATTTTGGACTCCAAGGGATTCAAGGACAACCGGGCGCGATCACGCCCGGCTGCCGGATTCTATGAGTAGATTATATCTTAATCCAACCAAAGGCATATATTAAAGATTACAGGAGTGCTCAAATAACCAACAAAACCGGACAATATTGGATCTCTATTCTTTGATTCTCTCAATATGCACCTTGACCACCCAATATAGCCCCGATCGTATGGTATAGGATACTGAGGTCTAAGCCCAAAGTCCAATTTCTAATGTAATCGGCGTCCCAGAGAACGCGTTCACGAAAGGAGGTCAGGTTGCGGCCATTGACTTGCCACAATCCGGTAATCCCCGGTTTCATGCTTATATAGAGGTCAAAACGGGGGCCATATAGTTCGCGCTGCTCAGGCGTGATCGGCCTCGGGCCAACCAGGCTCATTTCACCTTTCAGCACATTCCATAACTGGGGAAGTTCATCCAGGCTGAATTTGCGCAGATATTTTCCTGCCCGCGTCAGCCGAGGATCATTCCACAATTTCTGGAATTGTTCCCACGCCATCCTCTGAGCGGGATCGCCGCTTAATAGATCCTCGATATCGGATTCCGCACCCGCATACATCGTTCGGAACTTGAGGATCAGGAAGCGCTGTCCTCTGAAACCGAGCCTGGGCTGTCGAAACAGGACCGGGCCTCGGGAATCGAGTTTAATCACCAAAAGGACAAGGAGTAATACGGGAGCGAGAATGACCAACAACACAAAGGCGCCGGCTACATCCAGCGCCCGCTTTGCAGCTATGAAGAGGGAGTCAGCGGATCTGTTGAGTAACTCTAAGCTGCTCATTAGTTTCTAACCAGTACTTGTGATCCCGGCTCTGCAAAGGTCCCCATGTCCGGGAAACCAGATCAATTACCTCGTGTTGGAAACGCTTCTTGCTGAATCGGCCGGCATTCCAGCGCAAATCGGACGTGTCAAAGATCGTTTCCGACGACTCAAATCGCTCCACGCTCTCCACCAGGCTCTCCACTGTTTGTTGCGGGAAAAATACTCCCGTGCTTCCAGATATTACGGTTTCCAAGGCGCCGCCACCACCATATGCAATGGCAGGGCAGCCAGCCGCCTGAGCCTCCACAATGGCAATGCCAAAATCCTCCTCCGCGGCGTGCACGAAGGCCTTGGCTTTCCCAAGCAGGCCCCGAATTTGCCGGTCGGATTGCCAGCCGAGCAATCGGACATTCGGCTTCGCCAATCTCGCCAGATGTTCATATTCGGGACCATCCCCTACCACAATGAGGGGCAGGCCCAATTTCGAAAACGCTTCCACAATCAGGTCCACCCTTTTGTGGCTTGCCAGCCTGGAAACCGCAATGTAGTAATTCTCGCGGGGCCAGCCGGGCTGAAATTTATCTAGATCCACTGGCGGGTAAATCACGCTAGATGAGCGGCGATAGGCTTTCCGGATGAGTCCGGATACCCACTGGGAGATAGCCACCAAATGGTCAACGCGGCTCGCAGCGGAAAAATCCCATAATCGCAGGTAATGCAAAAGTAATCTGGCCGTCCAAGACTTTGGCCCCCTGTCCAAACCCGCGTGCTTAAGAAATCCATGGTAATTGGTCCAGGCCTGGCGTAACGGCGTGTAGGTGAAGCTGATGTGCACCTGGTCGGGTCGCGTCAGGACTCCATGAGCAACTGCGTAGCTGAAGGAGAGGATCACGTCGAAGCCTCGTAGATCGATTTGTTCGATTGCCAGCGGGAACAAGGGTAGATAATTGCGATAATGCCTGTTGGACCAGGGGAGCCGGTCGATGAACGAGGAGTAGACTGGATGATTTTCGAATACTGTTCCCTTGAATCGACGCCGGTTGAACACCAGTGTGAAGATTGGCGCGTCGGGAAAGATCTCCAATACCGCCTCCAGAACCCTTTCCGCACCACCCATATAGGGCAACGCATCCTGAACCAGGGCAACTCTAGGACCAGCGTTCATTCTAGGATCCCCGCACTCGCATAAGCGCTTCCCAGACAAGGTCAGCTGTGCGATCCCACGAAAAGGACCGGGTGCGCTCCAACCCCTTTCGGATCAAGGCGTCATGTAGATCTTCACTCCCAAGAACATCAGAAACTGCCTTCGCGATTTCTTCGACGTTGAAGGGATCAACCAGCAGCGCGGCGTCGCCGGCGACTTCAGGAAGGGAAGTGGACTGAGCCGCAATTACCGGGACACCGCAGGCCATTGCTTCCAGCACCGTCAGGCCAAACCCCTCATAGACTGAGGGCTGAATAAAGGCTCTCGCCGCCGAGTAAAGGGCCGGCAAATCGCCATCCTCTACGTAGCCCAGCCACTGCACCCTTGGAGGCACTGCAGGCAGTTCCAATTTTCTAAAAGTGCCTGCCTGAGCGCCGGCGATGGCCAACCTAAAAGGTGCAAAATCGCGCTCAATTTTCGAAAAGGCGCGCAGCAGCCGGTCCAGGTTTTTGCGTGGCTCCAGAGAACCAGCAAATAAGATGTAAGGATCTAACAAGCCATATTTTCTTCGAATAGCGGCCTGCTCCAAATGGGATCGCGGTCTGAAGAAATGGGTATCCACTCCACAGGGAATAACGCAGATCTTGTTATCTGAAATCCGGAATGCCCGCATGATGCGTATCTTTGAATAGTTAGAGTCAGTGATGACCAACCGCGCAGTCGCGGATAGCCTGGGCAACAGGTAGCGATACCAGGCCGAGAATCTCCTGTCAAACCATTCCGGATGATCGATAACGCTCAAATCATGAATGGTCACCACCTGACTCGAAACGGATAGAGGCCCGCTGTTCGCCGGTGACCAAAGGATATCTCGCCTGCCAACTCGATTCGCCAACCAGGTTTGTTCCCAGAGATGTCCCCTAAACCCCTCAGGGAATGGAGGCCGGACGAAATGGACGCTTCCGGAGAACCTGGATGAAACCTGCTGGGTATATCTTTCCACACCCGTCAGCCTTCGGGCAAGAGGGCGAGCATTGACCAGGACCTGGCCGTCTTTGTGCTTATTTGCCGGATAAGAAGATTTATGCTTCATCAAGAATTAGAGCGGTTGACAAACTTCGGTTTTAATACATTACGATCATTAACCTCAATCGGTTTTGTATCTGCGAATCAGATAACCACGCTTTTGCGGAGCCTGGCCAGGATATCGCTTGGAATCCTGATCATCCTGATTCCATTCCGCTACCGCTTTTTCGCATTCTCGCGCCCGATTCCCCCGATTTATCAGGATTTTACCGACCTCATCCTCTTCGCCAGTGATGTTTTCTTGGCCATCACTTTGCTCTTTTGGCTCGGGGCATTGGCCTTTGAGGGCAGGCTTCCCCACTTCGGACCCGGTTTTCTCAGCCTTCCGATCCTTGGTTTGACCCTGGCCGGTCTGCTGAGCGGATTAAATTCTGTTGATCCAATGTTATCCCTTTACCACACTTTGCGATTCGCCCTTTTATTGTTGCTCTACCTATACGTCGTTAATGAGATCCGATCCCTCGATCAAGTGATTCCTCCGCTCCTAATCCTGATCCTTCTGCAATCCGGGATCGGGATTTTCCAGGTGCTCAACCAACACTCCGCAGGGCTCGCCAGCCTCGGCGAGCTGCAGCTGGATCCGATGAAGAATGGCGTGAGCATTGTTTCGGCGGGAGGGGAACGTTTTCTAAGGTCATATGCCTTGAGCGATCATCCCAACATTCTGGGTGGATCACTCGCGCTAAGTCTGGTTATCTTAATGGGCTGGTTCGTCACCTCGGGACCGAAATGGCGGGTCCTGACCAGTGCGGTATTTGGCATGGGTGGATTGGGGTTACTCTACACTTACTCTCGCTCAGCATGGCTGGCGACTGGTGCCAGCCTGGCCTTTGTGGGGATAGCGTATTTGAAAAATAGACAAGCCTCGCGGTTCCGGTCATGGCTCACTTTGCTCGGCGCAGGCCTGATTTTCATGCTGCCCTTCTTATGGTCCAGCGCCCAACTTGTGGGCGTCAGGTTGAACCGCGAGGACTCATACAACCTGGACCCTCATGAAAACCAATCCTTGGGTGAACGCGCCATCTTGAACAGCGCCGCGATCGATCTATTCTCCAGGAATCCGCTGTTCGGAGTGGGACTGGGAACTTTTCCGATCGCCCTGAAGCAGGAACAACCAGACTATGCTTTTAATTACCAGCCTGCGCACTTCGTTCTGCTGGATGTAGCTGCAGAGACCGGTATCGTTGGGGCCTTGTTTTATCTCTTCGGCATGACCAGCCCCTGGTTGGCCCTTTGGATGAATCGGGGACATCTCAGGCTCAATCCTCAACTGATCGCCGCCTCGGCGTTTCTATTGGGCCTGGCTATCTTGAGCACCTTTGATTACTACCCCTGGCTCCTCGAGCCAGGTCGTTTGTGGCAATGGATCGGCTGGGGGCTATGGGCCGCAGTTTACGCTCAATCCCTCAATAAGGAACAGTATGCTTGATCTGGCTTTCCTGCTCATTGGTTTGATTTATTTGATCGTAGTAAGCCTTTTGTTCATCTACGGGATGAACTTCTTCTACCTCGCCTATCAGGCCGCCCGCCAGTCCCGGCGAACGAATACATACGCGGGGACAGATCTATCTCAGCCGGATACTTGGCCGCGAGTTACTGTTCAGCTCCCCTTGTATAATGAGATGTACGTCGCCGAGCGCTTAATTAACGCCGCAGGCAGCCTGGATTACCCCCGTCATCTGCTCGAAATCCAGGTTTTGGATGATTCTACAGATGAAACCGTGGAGATTGTTCACGAGTTGGTCACGAGATTGGCAGATCAGGGCCTCAACATCGCGCACATCCACCGCACGGAGCGTAGAGGGTATAAAGCCGGCGCGCTTTCTGACGGTCTATATGTCGCCCGGGGCGAATTCTTAGCGATTTTCGATGCCGATTTCATTCCATCGCCGGACTTCCTAAAGCGAACCCTGCCTTACTTCACAGAGGATCAAATCGCCTTTGTCCAGGCCCGCTGGGGGCATGTGAATCGAGATTATTCTCTGCTTACAATCCTGCAATCCCTGGCAATCGACGCGTATTTTTTGATCGAGCAATATGCTCGCAGCCAAAAAGATTACTGGTTTAACTTCAACGGGACAGCCGGAATTTGGCGTCGAGCTGCCATCGAGGACGCTGGCGGTTGGACCGCTGAGACTCTCACCGAAGATCTGGACCTGTCGTATCGGGCCTTTTTGCGTGGTTGGAAGTCGATCTATTTGCGCGATACGGTTGTATTCGGGGAACTTCCAATCAGCTTTAGCGCTTACCGCCGCCAGCAATTGCGCTGGGCACGCGGAAGGCTGGAATGCGCGCTAAAATTCTTGCCCATCATTTGGAAAACAAAGATTTCCCTTGCCAAGAAAATCGATGCCAGTTTTCAACTCACCGCCCATGGAGTTCACATCCTCTTAGCGATCCTATCGGTGCTCTACCCGTTCATAGTGATTTTGCCAAGTCGCTATGCCCATCTGGTTTCCCTTTTTTGGATTGCCACCGCCTTTAATATCACCGCCTTCGCGCCCCTGGTTTTTTTTCCAATTGCACGCCAACAGATGGGCGATTCCTGGTGGCGCAAGATACCAGCTATCCTCTTTATCTCCGCTTTCGGAGCGGGCATGATGGTCAATACATTGCAGGCTATCGTACAAATGCTCTCGAAGAGACATAAAATCTTCGAGCGTACCCCTAAGTTCGGAGTGCTCAGCGCGAGGCAAAGTTGGCTGCGCCATCGTTACCAGATTAAATTGGGTGCCATTGTGTACTTCGAGCTCGCCTTCGGCATGTTTAATCTGGCTACTTGCCTCTTCGCTATCCAATTGCACAATTTTCCGATCGCTTTTTATGCGCTTCTATTTGCCACAGGTTTATTCTTCACTTCAGGCATGACCATCACACAATCGATCAGGGTCCGCCTGAAAAAGGTTCACAATGTCAGATAAAGTATCTTCTCC
>DASQQR010000266.1:0-2060 GCA_035643335.1 Anaerolineales bacterium | reverse complement strand
TCGCAGTGATGATCCCTCTGTTTACCAGCGGGGCCTATTTGCTGCAGAGCGTGACTCAGGAAAAGAGCAACCGGGTCATGGAGATCTTACTGGTTTCGCTCCGCCCCTTTCACATGCTCGCTGGCAAGCTGGCCGGCTTAGGCGCGCTGACCTTTGTCCAATACCTGGCCTGGGGCCTGGTTGCCGCCCTCGCCCTCACGATTACCGGTCAGGACCCGGCCCAGTTGCTCTCCGGAATTAGCCTGTCTATACAGGAAGCAATCCTGGTCGTGCCCTACGGGTTGGGAGGTTTCCTGCTCTACGCCGGCCTGATGGCCGGGATTGGGGCATTGGCTCCGGATATGGAGGCTAGCCGGACCTGGATATTCATCATCAGCCTGCCCATGATGATCCCGGTTTATCTTTGGATGGCCATCGTCAACGCTCCCAACGGCCCCTTGGCTGTGGCGCTCAGCATGATCCCCTTCTCCGCCCCGGTTGCCATGCTGATGCGCATGACCACCACCGCCGTTCCCGAATGGCAATTAATAACCAGCCTGGTTCTATTGCTGCTCACCGGCGTGGGCATGGTCTGGCTGATGGCGCGCCTGTTCCGGGTGCAGACCCTGCTGAGCGGCGAATCGCTCTCACTGCGCAGATTTTTGGGAGCTTTGCAGGGCTCCTAGAGCCCTACCCGTTCGGCCTATTCACTTGCGCCGCCCAACGATTTTAGGTATTCGACCAGGTCGTTGCTTTCTTGGTCTGTCAAATTCAGGCTAAAACACTGGTTGTAATGGTCTACTACCTCTCGCAGGGTTGCAAAGCGCCCGTCGTGGAAAAAGCCGCCCGTCGTATGCGTCCATAATCCCTTCAGTGGAGACGTGCGGTAGGCTCCGTCAGGAGACCGTTCAGCCTGGAAATTATCGATGCAGATCTCCTCACCGGTATGCATATTCCAGCCCGGCTCGGTGTACAGCGGCGGTATGTGGCAGGTGGCACACTGGGCTTTTCCCTCGAACAGTGCATCTCCTCGCTCGGCTGCAGCCTCGTCAAAGCTGCCCCTGGGCGGTTCTGGCGCCGGGATGCTCAGCTGGTAATACTGCAGGGCGGCTAACTTGGGGGTGATGAGGTCAACCTCGTTGCGGACGTCTCCGAAGCCGTTTGCGGCCGCGATCGGGAACTTATCGGCGTCGTTAAGGCGTGGGTCGAAGAAGTTCCCCTGGCCGTGCATCTCCAGGTTGGCTACGAATGCGTTCCAGTAGGTCACCGAGCCCCAGCCCGTCCAGGTGTGCAGGTTAACCCCTGCCAGTCCGAAAGCCGGCGGCAGCAATGTAGCCGCCGATTTTCCGTCCGGCCGGAACGCCTTGCCGTCCAGGATCAACTCCGCGTCGAATTTCCCTGGACCCCAGCTGTTGAGCACCTGCCGTACTGTCGCCTCATCCACCCCTAACACATCGGAAAAAGGCGTCAAGTTCGGCGCTAATGCCACGATCGCTCCTACATTGAGATCGCGATTGGCCCAGCCGTCCAGGCGGTGGCCGATCCCTGGGGCTAGCGAGTCGTCAACTGTCGAATGGCATAGGGCGCATTGAATGCCCATTGATTCCAGGTTACCCTCCGCGTCAAAGAACCCCGTCACCCCGACTACCGCGTTGAGCTTGAGCAGAGCTAAGGTCACCGCCGGATCATTCAGGTCCACGCGGCCCTTCTTCAACTGCTGGATCAAATTCGGGGGCAGTGCATCCATATCCACTTTTAAACCAACTGCCAGGGCAGTGGCCGGACTTACACCCGGACCGACGCCTCCGAACTGCTCGCCCGCTATGGCCTCATACAAACGCAGCTGGTCGCCCCAGAATGCCTCGTCACCAAAAGTATCAAAGCGGAACGTCTGACGACCCTCTCGAAACATATCTCTGCTGTTTTTCAGGTTTTCCTGCTCCACCCTTGTCATCTGGCGGAAAGCAGCGAATCCTACGCCAAAGATGATCAGCATACCCGAAACGATCAGATAAAAAGGCATCCTCTGAAATTTCGCATTTCTGCTCATATATTTCTCTCCAGACTAAAAAAATGGATTT
>DASQQR010000265.1:0-17424 GCA_035643335.1 Anaerolineales bacterium | reverse complement strand
GCAAGGGCCGGGACAAGGGCTGGAACATGTTATCCCAGTGAACCGGGACGAGCAGATTTGGCTGAACGACAGCTAACAGCGATTCATAATAGGCCTTAGAACGGGCAGGGCTGGCCAACAATACATCTGCGCGGACACCGGACTCGGGATCTCCATTGCCACAATGCAGCAGGCGAAATTGCCCCATCTGGATTAGAAAGCTGTAACAGCTGTCCATGCGGTAGTCGCGTAGACGCAAGGGGGGCCGAAGATTAGGTGGCAACGGCCCGGGGTTGAACCCCGGAATAGGGATATGTTCAGCGGGCAGGACCTCGACGGCCAAGTCACCGAGACCGATACTCTCCCCGCTCTCAACCGCGCGAATCTGATCTTCAGGAACGCCGCAAACCCGCAGCAGGTGGCACGTGTTGGTGGATCCATAGACGATTGCGCCTGTGGAGATCGCCAGATTAGGGACGTCCATCAAGTGGTCGTAGTGAGCATGGGACACCAGGACAAAGTCGCAGCGCGGAAGCTTCTCCAGGGTAAGTTCCCGATCGGGGGTTACCCTGCCAAGCCACAAACGCCAAAAGGGTGGCCGCGTAAAGAACGGATCGATGGCGAGGATTTGGCCGTCCATTTCCAATTCAATGCCGGCCACTCCCAGCCAGCGGAAGGCGATCGCGGAGTCCATCTTTACGCGAGCCAATCTTCGAGGACCAACCCGGCCAGATTGGTCAGCCGGGAGAAATGCTTTTGATTGTGTGTGAGGAGCGCCGCATCTTGATCCAGGGCAATGCTGGCAATCTGCAAGTCCAGATCGCCGATGACCTCGCCAGCCTGCTCGAGCTGCGCTTTGAGTTGCCCGAAGCGTCGGGCAGACCACTCGTCGTAGGGCAGGATGGTCAAAGCCGCCAACAGCACATCCAGCCGCGCCAAATTGTCCGCGGTGCGCCGCGACTTGGTGGCCCCGTGCACCAGTTCCCCAACACTGACCGCGGTGATTGCCAACTCTTCGTCAGGAGCAACGAGCATGGTCAGATCCAATTGGGCGCGCAAAATCGCCACGCAGTGGTCACTGTCCAGGATTTTCATAGGTCCAAGTCGGGGCGAGTGGGTGGCTTGAGACGTTCGGCAGCGATCTCTTCCGCCAGATCTGCCAGATCCGGCTCATCCCGCCATAGACCAAACGCTGCCATAGCCGGATGCAACTCGCGCCGCTCGACTTTTTCCAGGATGGCTTCACTTTGCCCGAGGGCCAGGGCCAGCCGGCGCGCAGCATGGGAGGTGCGCTCCAGACGCTCTAGCTCTGCCGCCCCGATCAGCGCTGCCATGGGGCGCTCGCGGCGTTGAATGATGAAGCGCTCACCGGCTGCAGCCCGGCTGATCAATTCAGAGAAGCGGCTTTTAGCTTCGGCGACATTAATCGTTTCCATAGGTCACCTCATTGGAGTTGGTCATTATGACCAATATGTTTCATTTTATCATATAACTGGTTGGCCGACTGAACAAATGCCCGGCGAAAAGTACCTGTTATGGCGCTTCGCGTGGCAAGAGATATGCCGATTTTTGGTATTCGTTTTTTTCGGGAGTTTATTAACTAACACTTAAAATGGTCGTTTGCGGCGATTCGACCATATGGGTCCGGTAGGCCAAAAATGGCGCCAGATCCCCCTCTATCCCGCCTCTATCCCCCTTTTGTAGCCCAATCTCACCTCCATCTCCCCTGTTTTTTCAGACATTTGTTCATTATCGGAGTGCTTAACCAGTCCTTAATCTTTGCGAAATCGCCGATTCGTTTCCATTCGTTTTTCTAGGAGAGAACCATTTTTGGGGACGCGGATGCTTCGACAATGGATTTATTCGCCAGCCTGACCGCAGAGCGGGGAGGGGGTTCCCCACGCTCTGCGTGGGGAACAAGGAAACAGGGCAACATTTCCAATCCGATCACGATGTTGGGCCTCATGGTTGAGCAGTCACACTTCATGGTTATGACAATGGTTGAGCCACCAGATCCACAGCCGGTGGAACCGGTTGGCGTGCTTTCAGCCCAAAGACCCACCGCACCGGGTTCACCCGCCGGACGCCATATTCATACAGCCCCAGGGTGATACCGAAAGCCAGCGAGGCGATGATCAGGTATTTCGCCAGGATGGATAGCGGCAAGGGAATGATGAAGTACCCGAGGATCAGGATCACCGGCTGGTGCAGGATATAGAAGGGCAGGACCGCTTCATTGGCATAGGCCAGCAGGCGGTGATTGGCGGTCAAATAGTGCATCCCGTAGCCCAGTACCGCCAGGATGCAGGACCACATGAGCACACCTACCAGCAGTATCCCCAAGGCATATATCACGAAGCTGGGATCGCCTTCTAATAGACCAGTGACTGCGGGTATAGCCAGGATCAGGACTGCCACCAATACCAGGGCGACCCTGCGCTGGCGAATGATGGCCTGCTGGATGCGCAGGTCGGCAATCACCAGGAAGCCGTAGATCACAAAGGGGGCCAAGAACAGACGGGCAACGTCTTCCCTGGGCGCGGGCCCCATCACGCCGTATGGGTCGCCCAAGATGATGAGCAGGACACCCGGAAGCACCCACAAAAAGATGGCGCCAGGTAGGGCAGTCAGGCGAGCGAGGAACCCGGTGATACGCTGACCGGTTGGGCGCTTAAGCGCGGCAAACAGTGGCAGCAGGACGAGCGTGAACAGGAACAGGTACTCCAGGTACCATAGGTGAACCCCCGACCATGCAAAGTTCCCGCCATAAACGCGCCAGTCCCAATAGTACAACGGCAGAAATTCCAGGAAGCTGCCCCGAAATTCAGCGTGCGTCAGCCGTTCCAGGTAGATCTGCGGCGGGGCAAGGACCAGAATCCCGAATGCGAGCGGTACGAGCAGGCGCAAGACTCTAGCCCGCAGGAAGCGCAGCGCGCCGCCTGGATGCAGGGCGAAGAAGATGCTGGCTCCGGAGATGAGGAAGAGCAGCGGCATGCCCCACAGGTCGAAAATGCCCTTCAGGGTATCCACCAGGGCGCTGGTCGTGTTATTCTTGATATGCCAGCCGCTCGAGTCGAAAAAACGGCTGCAGTGATAGAAGAAGACCGCCGTGAACGCCAGCACGCGCAGCCAGTCGAGATCGTACCTTCTTTGAACAGTTTTTGTGTCCATGGTTTATTCCTTTCTCTCTAAAATCGCCTGTATCAGGGCTTCCAGCGGGGCACCCTTAACAACGAAGTCATCTACACCGGCCTGGCCAGCTCGCTGCCAGACCGCCTCGTAATCATGAATGGTTAGAGCGATCACCCGGCAGGCAGGAAATCGAGTTTTGATCTGGCGGGCGGCTTCGTAGCCGTCCAGAACCGGCATTTCCAGATCCATTAAGATCACCTCTGGCTGGAGGGAGCCGGCCAGGCGAACAGCTTCCAGGCCGTCAGCCGCCTCGCCCACAATCTCAATGGGATGATCTTTATGCGCACCGCCGGCCAGGGACAGCATCGTGCGTAGATCCTGGCGCACGCGGGCCACGTCGTCCACGATCAGCAAGCGGATGGCAGCCACGTTACCGTCCTCTAGGAGAGAAACCACCGGTAGACTGCCTCGAACTCGTCTGGATCGATCTCGGGGATGGTTTGATCCACAAGGCCACCAGCTGGGCGCTCACACAGTTCGCCAGCCAGCTTGTCTTCGCCGATCTCGTAGCCCAGGTCTTTTGAGCGAACCTGGGGGTTGCGCACAGATTGGGGATGCGGTGGGAGAAGAAAAGCAAATGGGTTACAGATGATTTTGGGCTTAACCAGGGCCGGAATGGTCATGGGAGCCTCCTTTCGCCTGAATATCGGCTGTAGATTACGCTCTTAATATAGGCGCGAAACGGCAAGGGCGCATCGGGCGGGGGGCTGAACTTGCACCGGGGATGGAGACTGATTTTCCCGTTCCTACCCGGGGCGGATACCCCCCGTCTCAGGTCCTAGGGCCTGAGACCCAGTGGATTTGCATGGGAGCCTGCGGGGTTCAAAATGCGCTGTAAGCGCATTTTGAACCCATAACGCCGTATGTCTCTTCAGGATTTCTGTGGGGGACGTAATTGAGCGATCAGCGAGCGCAGCTGGCCAAGAGCGCCAGCGGTCATTTCCTGCAGGCGGTCGAGCAGTTCGGGAACCCGCCCGGGATCGCGCTCCAGAAGGAGATGAGCGGAGTGGGCGGTGAGCGTGATGCTGAAGATCACCTGGCTGACCGAATCGTGCAGCTGACGGGCCAGGCGGTTACGTTCGCGCGCCGCAGTCAGCTCATCCGCCTGGGCAGCATATTCCCGCAGCTCCTGGTGAGCCCCCTGAAGCTCAGCCAGCAGTATCTGGCTCTGGGCCTGAGCAGACTGGGCCTGCGTGTACAGGACATCGTATGAAACCACAAAAACGAGACCGGCAAGGTAGGAGAGGCTGAGCACGATACCGTCCAGCCAACCTGATCCCAGGATGGTAGTGACCGCCAACATGATTGTAAATATGACTATCCAGCCAAGCGCTACCCGGCGTGGGAAGGTGTGAATAGCGTGCATACTCAATACGATGTATAAGAGATTGAATACATCCAGGAAGGGTCGCAGGCTGCTGAGAACCGCAACTAAGGCGGCTTGCACGGGGAAATACAGGAATTGGTGCCCGCGCAGGCGAGGCGCGAACCTCGTTTCTGATATGTGCAGAAAAGCGAAAATTCCCAGCAGAAGAATAGAGGGAATGAAATTCGAGCGGTCCCAATAAAGAGAGATCGCCCTCACGACGACCACAAACAGAATCAGGAAGCTGATCAGGTAGCCGCCGCGGTAACCGCGTGGCGCGTACGTCTGGTCCATGCTCACCTCTGCCCAGGCCTCTCGGAGATCCGGATGCGGGTGCCACGGCCGGGACGCGATTCCACGCACAGGTCCCAACCTAACTCACCAGCTCGCTCAAACATGCCGGCGAGCCCGAGATGTCCTGGCTGGCTTTGTGCCTCGTGCAGATCAAACCCGACGCCCTGGTCTTCGATCTCCACCCAGGCTGGGTCTGCAACCAGGTTCAGGCGGATAGTGGCCGCGCCGGTCCCGGCATGTTTGGCCACATTATTAAGCGCTTCCTGGATGATGTGGGACAGACCGGCGGTCACCGAAGCAGACAGGTCCTTCAGGCTGGTCACCTCGAGCCCAATGTTCAAGCCATTGTGCGCTCGCCGTGCGGCTATGAGTCGTTGCACCGCGGTTAACAGATCTTCACCCGCCGCTGGCTCGGGCCCTAGCTGGGTCACCAATAGCTGGATTTCGCCCATGGCGCTCCTGGCTAGTTCCTCGAGCCGGTCCAGCTGGGCGCCTACCCGGTGGAGGTCTTTATCCAACAACATGCGGGCGGACTGCGTGGTGAGGTTCATGCTGAAGGCGGTTTGGGTGACCGAATCATGCAACTCGCGCGCCAGGCGATTGCGTTCCCGTTCAGCGGCCAGCTCTTCACGCTGGGTGGCATAGCCCTGAATCTGGCGGTGAGCGACTTGAAGCTGGTCTAACGTGCGCTGGTTGTCTCGTCGGGCCTGCTCAGCTATGCGGATCAAGTGGGCGTAACCGCCGGAGAGAAAGCAAGTGCCCCCGTAGAACAGGGCCATCACCAAACCCCCAGGGAATTTGTCCCCGCCTCTCAGCAGAATGGCAGCCATAAGCAGGGTGAAAGCGGCAGTCCACAGGAAACCGGCGCGGCGCTGGTAAAACAAGACGGCCTGCAGGCTGAGCGGGATGAAGAGCGTGCCGCCAAAATCGTTCAGCGGTGGGATGACCAACATTGCCGCGACCAGGCAGGATTGCAGGACCAGGTAGGCACCCTGGACCCACCTCAGGCGAGCCGTCCGATCTTTTGCGAACCGGCGTTCGAGAAGCGGCTCAGCGTAGAAAAGCAACCCGTAAAGCGCCCAGATCGCCACGAGCCATCCTAAGTAGGGGCCTTTACTGTACCAGAAGAGCCCTCGCATCACAATTGCGGCGAAGAGCAGAGATACTCCTAAGGTGTGCATCAGGTTTCGCCATCGAATATGGCGTGCCGCAGGGCGTAGATAGCCGCCTGGGTACGGTCTTCCACTTGCAGCTTGCTGAGTATGCTGCTGACGTGCGATTTGACCGTCTTCTCGCTGATGACCATTTTCCTGGCGATATCGCGGTTGTTTAAGCCCTCGGCGATCAGGCGTAAGACCTGCATCTCTCGCTCGGTCAAATCATCGAACGCGGCTTTGGGCGGCGGGCTGGCTGGTGGTTGTTCTTTTTCTGCGATGGCCGACATCAACTTCTTGGCCACCTCGGGGTGCAGGTGGACCTGGCCACGGTACACCTGGCTGACCGCCTCCACCAGCTCATCAGGGGGGATATCCTTGAGCAGGTAGCCGTGGGCGCCCGCCCGGATAGCGGGGATAACGCGGTCTTCTTCGCCAAAGCTGGTTAATATGATCACGCGTGTACGCGGACTGGCTTCAAGTATTCTGGGGGTGGCCAGGACGCCGTCCATGACCGGCATGACCAGGTCGAGCAAGACGATATCGGGTTGGAGCAGGCCAGCCTGTTCCACGGCCTCCAGGCCATTGGAAGCCTCACCAACGACCTCGATGGGCAGCCAGCTGGTCTCGGCGTGCAATTCCAGAAAGGTGCGCAGCCCCTGGCGGACGACAGCATGGTCATCTACAATGAGCACCTTGATCTTAGCGGGTGGATCCGGGGAGGATTTCGAAGGGCTTGAATCGGTACTCATGCGTAGCTCCCTTATAAGTAAGCCTGAGGGATCATCGTTGTATAGCGGGGACTGCCCTCAAACCGAGAGGAAGAATCGGACGCGGATGAACACGGATTCCGCGGATAAGAAAAACGCCCATCGGGGCTATGCAACCGTGTGAGTTGGCGCGCTTATAAATCCAGGTTGTGACTAGCTGGGGGGAGTTGAACTCGGTGGAGGTTAAAGGAGCGGACACCAGGCACTCTCCTGATCGAGGGCTGCTCCATTAGGGAAAGTCCCTTGCCTATATGATAGCATGAATCTTCGCCAAATGATAACCGGAGACTCCACAGCCGCGCGTTCAGGGGTTGATACCAGACCTGTCCGGAATGGGGCAGCTGCAGCGGCCTCATTCCTCCCAGAAGCCAAAATTGCCTCTTGACAGGCCTCGAAAATTAATATATATTAAGAGAAATTGGGAGCGCTCCCAATTTCTCTTAAAAATCAACCGATTTTGTCCATTATACTGCTATAATTGGCATTCATGCGATAAATATAATGAAATTTTGAACAGAATTATTGAGAGCGCTCTCAGAAAAACATTTTGATCGTTAGCAAAGCATCGCAAGCATATGCAGAGTCTGACCCTGGAAGATATTGCCCAATTAGCCGGAGTATCCCGCTCGACGGTCTCACGGGTGGTTAACGACCATCCCAACGTAAGCCAAAGAGTTCGGCAGCAGGTCTGGGAGATCATCCAGCAGACCGGTTACCAGCCTAACCTGGCAGCCCGTTCGCTGGCCTCGCAACGATCCAACATTATCGGTCTGGTTATCCCTCGCAGCGTATCCAACCTGTTTATCGATCCTTATTTCCCGCGCCTGACCCAGGGTGTGGCGCAGGCCTGCAATGAATCCAACTACACTCTATCGCTTTTCTTATTCCATACTGAACAAGATGAGCGCAATCTTCTCCCACGTATCAGTCGCCCCGGGTTGGTGGATGGCATCGTCCTGCAATCCACGAATGCTGATGACGGGCTGTTTCTACAGCTCAGCCAAAGCGGAATTCCTTTTGTAGTGGCGGGTCGCCCGATGAGGGTGTTGGATGCCAGTTATGTGGATGTGGACAATATCGCCGGAGCTTACAGTGCCGTCCGACACCTGGTTCACTTAGGTTGCCGGCGCATTGGAACGATCACCGGTCCGCTGACCACCACGGCGGGCCTGGATCGTCTAGAGGGCTTTAAGCGGGCTCTGTCCGAAAGCAACCTGGACTTTGACGAACAGCTATGCACGGAAGGTGACTTCACCGAGGGCGGCGGTTATTATGGCGCCCAGAGGTTGCTGCCCCACAAGCCGGAGGCGTTGTTCGTCGCCTCGGATATCATGGCACTGGGGGCCTTGCGCGCCATTCATGAGACCGGGCTGGCTGTGCCGGGCGACATTGTCGTGGTCGGCTTTGATGATTTACCTATCGCCGACCGGGCCAACCCTCCCTTGACGACCGTCCGCCAGCCCATCCGGATTTTGGGAATTAAACTCGTCGAAACCCTATTGGACATCCTCGAGAAAGGGCCGGAGCCTCCACGCCGGGTGATCTTCGGCACAGAGCTGGTTATCCGCGAGTCCTGCGGGGCGAATCGATCCGCCACACAAATGGCGCGATCCTGAGAGGATTTATGGCAAAAAGGCGTGACAGGAGGTGAGTGCTGCACAACACAAGAATATATCTCTCTACCATGCTCAGCTAAAACCGGATGCGAAACTGCAGGAGGGCGTTCCGATAACTTTCCCCGCTACATAGGGATGCGGCGGCTACACTTTTCCTGGCAGGTAGGGCTTCACGGAGCCCTTCTGCCATCGACGCTGTCCGTCCAGGCTGAGTGCAACGACCTGACCATTCGACTTATGACTATTCGACTAAAACAAGGAGAATTGCAATGAACAAGAGATTACCGCTCTGGATCACCTTGATAATGATATTGAGCCTGATCCTGGCGGGTTGCGCCGGCCCCACCCCCACACCCCAGACCGTCGTCCAAACCGTGGAGGTTCCAAAGGAAGTTACGGTGGTCGAGACCAAAGAAGTCGTCGTGACCCAAGAGGTGCTGGTCACTCCGGAGCCTGGAGCGGAAGTTTACGAACGAAGCGAAACGCTCTACACCGGCGGCACACAATGGGGCCCGCCTACCGGCTTTAATCCCTGGAACCTGGGAAACTATGCCATGGGAACCTTTGGGTTGTGCTATGAACCGCTGTTCATTTATGACCCGCTAACCGATGAATTTACACCCTGGCTTGCAGAAAGCGGAGCATGGACGAGCGACAACGTCTACCAGGTGAAGCTCCGCCAGGGCGTCACCTGGTCCACCGGCGAACCGTTCACGGCTGCCGATGTAAAATACACGTATGATGCCGCTCAAGAGGCACCCGTCAGCATCAGCCCGGTGTGGGACTTCCTGGGCAGTGTGGAGCAGTTGGATGACACCACCGTAAACTTCGTCTTCGACGAGCCCCTCTACCAGAGATGGTCATACTACCTGTACTCCGCGCCTGTCGTTTCAAAGAGCCGATGGGAGACCAAATCGGTGGAGGAGATTACCTCCGGACTCAACGAGGATCCTGAATGCACGGGCCCATACGTAGCTGAAACGCTAGACCAGACTAAAGTGGTCTGGCTGAAGCGAGACGGCTGGTGGGCGACCGAGGCCCTTGGTCTGGATCCCAAGCCCAAGCGGATTGTCGACATCGTCAACAGCGGCAACAACAACGTTGCCCTGGGCATGGTTCTGCAGGGCCAATTCGACCTGAATAACAACTTCCTGCCGGGCATCTCGAAGTTGGTAGAAGGTGGTTACGGCGTTCAGACGTACTACCTGGGTTCACCGTACCATCTGTCGGCTAACACGGCCTGGTTGCTCCTGAACCTAACGAAGAAGCCGATGGATGACCCGGCCTTCCGCAGGGCGGTTGCCTTCGCCATTGACACCGAGCAAATCGTCAATGTGGTCTACGGCGGCATGGTCCTGCCGGCTAATCCGACCGGCCTGCTGCCCACCTGGGAAAAGTACATTGACCAGGCTGTCGTGGATGAAGTGGGGTTCAGCTACGATCCGGAAGAAGCCAAGCAGATCCTGGCGGGTGCCGGATACAAAGATGCGGATGGTGACGGCTTCGTCGAAGCACCCGATGGCTCGAAGATTGAGCTGAAGATCAACAATCCAGCCGGCTGGACGGACTGGATGGAGGCAAACAGGGTCATTGTCAGCGGCTTGCAGGCTGTAGGCATCAGCGCTCAAACCAATTTCCCCGACTTCCCAGAGTATCTGTCTCAGCGCAACGAAGGCACGTTTGACATGATGATCAACAACGATGCGCAAATTGCCAACACTCCATTCAGGTACTACTTGTGGATGGCCCAGAACCCAATCGAGGATATTGCGACGATCCAAGATGGCAACTACGGCCGCTACGACAACCCGGAAGCCTTCGATCTGGTGGACCAGCTCGACATGGTTCCAACCGACGATTACGAGGGGATGATGGCCATCCTATCGCAACTCCAGAGGATCTTTCTCACCGATATGCCTCTGATTCCGTTGTGGTATAACGGTATGTGGTCCCAGACGAATAATACGTACTGGACGAACTGGCCGTCGTCCGCAGACGGCGCTCCGCACTGGACACCTGTCAGCTGGCGTGGCTATTGGAACATGACCGCTATTCGCATGCTCACGGACTTGGAGCCCGCTCAGTAGTGGGGCCAGTAAACTGGCCAGCCAGTCACTGGAAGGTTGAAACACCGGAAGGATGGAGGACTGGAAGATTGGCTCCCAGACTTCCGTCCTTCCTTTCTTCCAGCTAGGAGGTCCGGTGAAAGCGTATTTTAGAAGAAAACTCCTGATTTACATCCTTACGTTTTTCGTTGCGGTCACCATCGACTGGATGATTCCGCGCTTCATGCCTGGCAACCCTGTTGATGTATTGATGGCCAGGGCCGGTATGTTCGCCGAGGGGGCCGAGTTGATGCACGATTATTACACGAATGTCTTTGGACTGGATCTACCCGTCTGGCGACAGTATTTAAATTTCTGGAATGCCCTTCTACATGGCGACCTGGGGACCAGTGTGTATGTGTTTCCGCTGCCGGTGACAAAAGTCATCATGCGGGCTGTGCCCTTTGACATCTTTCTTTTGCTTCCGTCGATCCTGTTGAGCTGGTTGGCGGGAAACTGGTTCGGCGCTTTCGCGGCGCGCTCCAAGCGGTTGGACAACACGATATTGCCGCTTGGATATATCCTGACGGCAACTCCCTATATGTGGCTGGCGATGTTACTGGCCTGGGCGCTGGGAATCGTGCTTAAGATCTTTCCGATGTCGGGGGGATATAGCTACGCAATGACGCCCACATTCTCGTGGGCTTTCATTGGGAGCCTCCTGGAGCACTGGTTTCTGCCCTTTGTTTCGCTCTTCCTGGTGGGGTTTGGTGGCTGGGCGATTGGCATGCGCAATATGATCATTTATGAACTCGAAAGCGATTATTCCCACTACCTCGAAGCTCTCGGGGCGCCAAGAAGGCTGGTCCGAAGATATGCCTTCAATAACGCTATCCTTCCCCAGCTGACGGGCCTGGCGCTGCAGCTGGGCGTCATCGTTGCGGGCGCCCTGGTAACAGAGGTGGTGTTCTCATATCCCGGAATCGGATATCTAATTCTTCAGGCCATTAATACCAGGGATTATTTCCTTCTCCAGGGATGCTTCCTTTTCATCATCCTCATGGTCTTGCTGGCCAATTTCATCATTGATATCGCTTATGTCCTGGTCGATCCGAGAACGCGAACCGGGATGCAAGGTGAAGCCATATGATGAACCTAAAGAAAAACGAATTTCTCTATTTTGCGCTGAGGAACAACAAACTAAAGATCGGCCTGGCCGTGCTTTTCTTTTTTATCCTGCTCACTTTTATTGGCCCGCTGCTTACGGAATACGCACCTATGGATTACATCGGGCCAGCTTCCGCCGCCCCATCGTCCGAATTCTGGTTCGGAACTACCACGTTCGGGCAGGACGTTTTTACACAGTTCGTACACGGTCTGAAAGCATCCTTCCTGGTGGGAATTGTCGGCGGAGGCCTTGGTACTCTTTTGGCGATACTGGTTGGTTTTATTGCGGGTTATCGGGGTGGTATGGTCGACGAAATCCTCAATATGCTAACCAACATTGTGCTGGTTATTCCAACGCTGGCTGTCCTTTTAATCATCGTAGCGTATCTTGAAGTTCGGGGGCTTTTTATTGAAAGCGTCTTTATTGGGTGTACAGCCTGGCCATGGGCAGCCAGGGCGATCCGGGCGCAGACATTTTCATTGCGAACCCGAGATTTCGTGGACCTGGCCAGGTTAAGCGGCATGAGGTCTCTGAAAGTCATCTTCACGGAGATCGCGCCCAACATGATGTCTTATCTCTTGCTGGTCTTCATCCTCCAGTTTGGAGGGGCGATCCTGGTGGCTGCCACGCTGGACTTCATCGGGCTAGGCCCGACGAATGCGATTTCACTCGGTCTGATGATGAACAACGCCGTTCTGTGGGGCGCCCTGCTTCTGGGCATCTGGTGGTGGTTCATTCCGCCGGGTCTGGCCATCACGGCCATTGTTGGAGCGCTGTACATCACGGACGTCGGATTGGACGAAGTCTTTAACCCCAAACTCAGGGAGATGTGAGCGCATGAGTTTACAAGTGGAAAATTTGCGAGTTTATTATCAAACTCTGCACGGGGATGCCAAGGCATTGGATGGCGCAACGTTCACCGTCGCGAGCGGGGAAATCATGGGGCTGGCGGGCGAATCGGGCTGCGGAAAAACTACGCTCGGCTACAGCCTGATTCATCTAGCCTCACCCAAGAGATTTGTCGAGGGCCGAGTGATACTCGACGGCCAAGAGCTGCCCATCTGGGACACAGAAAAGATGAATCCCTTCCGCTTCACAAAGATTTCAATCATACCGCAGTACGCTATGAGCGCTATGAATCCCACGCGGAAAATCGGAAAGATGACGGCAGAGCTGCTCGAATCCAGGAAGGTTAGCTTCAACGGCATGCTGCCGGAGTTAAAGAGCAGGCTAGACCTGGTTAAACTGCCACACGATGTGCTGAATATGTATCCGATCGAACTCTCCGGTGGCATGAAGCAAAGAATGGTCATGGTGCTCTCCACTTTGCTGAATCCTTCCCTGCTCATCGCTGACGAGATCACCTCGGCGCTGGACGTCTCCACACAAAAAGCAGTCGCAGAAATGCTGGTCGAATTCCGGAACCGAGAATGCTGCAATAGCGTGATCCTCATCACCCATGACATCTCGATTCTGTACCAGGTTGCAGACAGCATCATGGTGATGTACGCAGGAAAACTGGCAGAAAAAGCCTCTACCGAGGTGATCATAACTTCCCCCCGGCATCCATATACAAAGTTGCTGATCTCCTCATTGCCGAAAGTTGGGGTGAGATGTTTCGAGAATAGATTAGCCGGCATTCCCGGGAAACCGCCGCTACTGCTCGATCCTCCAATCGGATGTCGCTTCAGAGAACGGTGCCCCATGGCGTTTGATAAATGCCTGGAAGAGCCACCCTTCATCGAAGTCGAGAAGGGCCACCACGTTGCTTGTTGGAAGGAGCTGGAAGCGCATGCTTAAGCTCGACAAAATATCCAAAATCTACCGGGTGGGAACCTTTGGGGGAAAAGAACTCCACGCAGTGAGCGACGTCAGCTTTGACATCGAGGATGGAGAGGTGGTCTCCCTAATTGGGGAAAGTGGCAGCGGGAAAAGCACCATCGGGAAGATGATTTTAGGTCTCATCCCGAAGAGCTCGGGGGCGATCTCATTCAATGGAGTCGAGATTTCCACCCTTAAAGGAAGTAAACTCAAGGATTACTACCGGATTGTACAGGGTGTTTTTCAAGACCCATTTAGTTCCTATAACCCGATCTTCAAAGCAGACCGGATCTTCAAGATCCTCAGGGATGAGTTTTTTCCGGACATAAAAGACTCGGGATGGAAGGACAAGTTAAACAGTGCACTAGAGGCCGTCGGTCTGAACCCTGAACAGTGCTTGAATAAATTTCCCCACCAGCTTAGCGGCGGGCAGCTTCAACGACTTCTTATAGCCCGCGCACTGCTGCTGGATATTCAATTTCTGGTGGCAGATGAGATCATCAGCATGCTGGATGCATCCACACGAATCGATGTCCTCAATTTGTTGGCAGATCTCAAATCCATGGGCCTCTCGATCCTTTTTATCACGCACGATCTCTCGCTGGGCTACTACATAAGCGATAAAGCGGTAATTCTCTATAGAGGGTGTGTGGCAGAGATGGGAGCGACAGAGAAGGTATACAACAACCCGCTGCATCCATACACAAAAATGCTCATGACCTGTGTCCCACGTCTGGACCAGAAATGGGAAACAGTCGACCTGCAGCTGAAAGCAAGGGATCAAGAGCTCTCCGGTGGCTGTGTCTACTACCGAAGGTGTCCTGTGGCAGATAAAGGCTTAGGTTGTGACAGATTTATGCCTACGCTGTTGGAGGTGGAAAAGGATCATTTTGTGGCGTGCTTCCGCTATTACTCGGAGGGATGACGGTTATCTTCATCACCCATGACATCGGCCTTGCGTATTATGTATCCGACGCCGTATATATTATGGAGCATGGTAAATTTGTTGAAAGCGGACCTCCCGATGCGGTGATTCTCCATCTCCTAGAGGATTACATCCAACGGTTGATAAGTGAGTCCCAAAGATCTACGAAGAATGGGATCTCTCAACTGTTGAGTATCCCTCTCGAGTCTGGATGCTAGATGAGAATTCAGTCTTTGGCGGGTGCCTGGCAATTTCGACAGGCGGGCACGGAAGAGTGGCTTCCGGCCAACGTCCCCGGCGGTGTGCATACCGATTTACTGGCCCTGGGTCATATCCCCGATCCCTTTGTAGCCGATAACGAGAAGCATGTCCAATGGGTCGCTGAGGCCGACTGGATTTACAGGTGTGTGTTTAGCTGTTCTCCCGGATTACTGGCCGAAGAAAAGATATTTCTGGTTTGCGAAGGGTTGGATACCCTGGCGACAGTCACGCTCAACGGTCACGAACTTGGGCACACCGATAACATGTTTCGCCGGTATGAATGGGAAGTCAACTCCTTTTTAGATGCAGAGGCAGCAAACGAGCTAAGGATTACTTTCCTTTCAGCGGTAAAATATATAGCGGGAAAGCAATCGATTCGTCCTCTTCCTGGGGTGCCCCAGGCTATCCCTGGGGGCTCGCACCTGCGCAAGGCTCCATGTCAATTTGGCTGGGACTGGGGCCCGCAGCTCCCGCCGACCGGAATCTGGAAGGGTATCCGCCTGGAGGGTTACAGCGAGGCACGCCTTGCTGAAGTTCATTTGCGACAGGATCACTGTGGTGGAAAGGTGATCGTCGAGGCCCGGATCACCAGCGAGCATTGGGGAGAAATGCCGGCGTCTGCGGTCCTACGCATCACGACCCCGAAGGGCGCGATCATCGAAAAAGAAGCTGCCATTACAATGCGAGGCGAGGCGATCCTGAAAGTGCCGATCCCCGATCCCGAACTATGGTGGCCCAACGGGTATGGTGGACAACCACTCTACCAGGTGGAAGTCTCTCTCCTACGCAAAGATGCTTCCAAAGAAGGATTGCTGAACCAGCGCAGATATCAGGTTGGGCTGCGCACGATCGAACTGCGCCAGGAACCGGACCAATGGGGGCGCTCATTTGTCTTTGCAGTCAACGGCATTCCAATCTTCTGTAAAGGCTCAAATTGGATCCCAGCTGATTCCTTTCCCACACGCATTACAGATGACCATCTAGAATATCTTATTCGCTCTGCTGCTGATACATACCAGAATATGGTGCGCGTCTGGGGTGGTGGATTCTATGAAGAAGAGCGCTTTTACGATCTTTGCGATCGATATGGCATTCTGGTCTGGCAGGACTTTATCTTCTCGTGCAGCATTTATCCACTGGATGACCCAGACTTCAAGGAAAACGTGCGCCTGGAAGTGGTTGAGAACATCCGCAGGCTGCGCCATCGTACCAGCCTGGCATTGTGGTGTGGAAATAACGAGATGGAATTGGGTTGGGTGGATTGGGACTGGGATCGACCTGAGCTGCAGAGTCTAAAAGCTGCCTACGATCAATTCTTCCACCACACGCTGCCTGCATGGTGCCAGAGCGAGGACCCGGACCATGCCTATTGGCCCAGCTCACCCTCCTCCGATACGCCATTCGTCCACCCGAACGGCCAACGCCAGGGCGACTCACATTATTGGGACGTTTGGCACGGAAGAAAGCCATTTAGCGCCTATCGGGACCAGTACCCTCGCTTCATGAGCGAGTTTGGCTTCCAGGCACTGCCACCGTTTGCGACCATCCGAACCTATGCAGACGAGGCCGATTGGAATATGACTTCGTACGTCATGGAGCAGCATCAGAAAAATGCCAGCGGAAATTCCCTGATGGTCGGCCAAATGCTGGACACGTTCCGGTTGCCCAAGGATTTTGTCTTCATGGTATACCTGAGCATGGCCCTGCAAGCGGAAGGCATCCGCTATGGCGTGGAACACTGGCGACGCCACCCTGATCGTATCGCCGGAATCCTATGCTGGCAGCTGAATGACTGCTGGCCGGTTGCCTCCTGGTCCAGCCTGGATTACTTCGGGCGTTGGAAAGCCTTGCATTATGCTGCGCGTCGCTTCTATGCACCTGTCATGCTTTCTATCGAGGATAAAGCAGCTGAACAAGGAGTCTATGTCTCCAATGACTGGCTCGAGCCCTGGGAGGGAGGTGTGAATTGGTGGTTGGAAATGCTCGATGGCGAGGTGTTGTCCTCGGGGTATGCGCCCGTTAAGGTCGCCGGGCAAGCAGCGACCCTGGTATGCGAGCTGGATTTTGCCAACCAAATCACGGATGACAACCGCCGCAAGCTGGTTTTCATCGCTGAACTATGGCAGGGAGACCAGTTTGTCACTCGCCAAACAGCGTACTTTGTCCCCATCAAGCATTTATCCCTGACCGATCCAGCCATTCGCGTGAACATGCAAAGTAGAAATGGGGAATTACTCGTTGAGCTGACTTCGCACTCTATGGCAGTGCTTGTGGAGGTGTCCTTGACAGGTACTGATGTCATCTTTAGCGATAATTACTTCAATCTACCTGCTGGACGCTCCATTCAAATTTCCGGCCCTCTGCCAGCCGGTTGGACTTTAAGCAGGGCGCAAAAAGAAATCCGCATTTGCTCTGTCTATGATTCTTATTCGCATTGTGCTCCTTAGAAAGGATTAAGGCTTGACCAAGATTACAGATTTTATTAAAAAGATGTCCCTGGAAGAAAAAGCCGCACTATGTACCGGAGCCGGTCCACTGCCAACATCGCCTGAAGAGATGCTGGATGAATTGCTGGCCAAGGCTTACAGTATGGCTTGATGGGTGACTGTCCCCACTTTTAAAAATGAGTTAGCGCGCTAAACCGATGGGACGGCAGTTCAACTGTCGCCCAAACAGGCCGGCATCCCAACACTTTGGCGCCCCAATAAAAATAATGATTTTGCTGAGGATACAATGCGGTTTGGTTACTTCGATGATGAGCGGCGTGAATATGTCATTACCCAACCTGACACCCCCCTGCCATGGATCAATTACCTGGGTTGTGAAGAATATT
>DASQQR010000264.1:0-4119 GCA_035643335.1 Anaerolineales bacterium | reverse complement strand
TTTGATTCCGATCATCTCTTTCGCCGTTTGAAGCTGCTGTTCAACGACCTCGGGTGCAGTCCCACCCAGGGCGCTGCGCCGCGTGATGCTGTTGGCTGGATCGAAGACGCTGTAGACATCCTGGTCAAATTTCGGGTGGATCGACTGGAATTCTGCCTGGCTCAGGGCATCCAAGGATTTCCCCTTCGCAATGGCATACTGCACCGTTTTCCCGACTGCTTCATGCGCCTCCCGAAAGGGGATGCCTTTTTCGACCAGGTAATCGGCCAGGTCGGTCGCCAGCATGCTGACGTCGATGCTCGCCTGCATCCGTCCTGAGTTAATGCTCAGGGAGCCCAGGGCATTCGCCAGCACAGGCAGAACCGCGGTTAAAGTGTCGAAGGCGTTGAAGACCGGCACTTTGTCCTCCTGCAAATCCTTATCGTAGGCAGACGGCAGGCCATTCAGAGTGGTCATCAAACCGGTGAGGTAGCCAATCAGGGTGCTGGCCTTAGCCCGGGTTAGCTCGAAAACGTCCGGGTTCTTCTTCTGGGGCATCAAGCTCGAGCCGGTGGCATACGCATCGGATAACTCGAAAAAGCCGAATTCCGCGCTGCAAAACAGCACTATGGCCTCCGCCAGCTTGCTCAGGTGCAGCCCGGTCAAGGCCGCGCAGAAAGCGAATTCCAGGGCAAAATCCCTGTCTGAAACCCCATCAATGCTGTTCAGGGAGGGCCGGTCGAAACCCAGATCTGCGGCCAGAGCAGCTCGGTCGATGGGAAACGGCGTTCCTGCCAAAGCGCCCGACCCCAGGGGCAACCGGGCGACTCGCTGGGCTAATTGTCCTAACCGCTCACGATCGCGTTGCAAAGGCCAGAAGTGGGAAAGCCACCAGTGGCTCAGCAAGATGGGTTGGGCCCGTTGCAGATGCGTGTAGCCGGGCATCATGACGTTCATGTCCTTCTCGGCTCGAGTCACCAGCGCGGTCTGCAACCCTATGATGGCCTTCTCCAGCTCGGGTAGATAGTCCAGCAGCCACAGGCGCAGGTCGGTGGCTACCTGGTCGTTGCGGCTGCGGCCCGTGTGCAGCTTGCCGGCCAGCGGCCCGATGATTTCTCCCAGGCGTCGTTCGACCGCGGTGTGAATGTCTTCGTCCGTTTCCAGGAAGATGAATTCGTGGTTTTCAAGCTCCTTGCCGATCGCCTCGAGCCCGGCGCAGATTTGTGCGCATTCATCTGCGCTCAGTATGCCGGCTTTTTGCAGCCCCCTCGCCCAGGCCTGACTGCCGCGTATATCTTGCGGGCCCAGGCGTTGGTCGAATTCGAGCGACGCATTCAACGCCCATGCATCGCGAGCCAGCCCTTCGGAGAAACGGCCTCCCCACAGCTTCATTTCCTGCTCCTCAATCCCGCTTGAATCGCGAGTAATCCGGCTTGGGCATTTCCAATCCCGATACGGGCAGGCCATTCAGGGCGCGTACCTGCAGCGGCAGCCCGAACAGGCGGATAAAGCCCTCAGCGTGGGACTGGTCATACACGTCCTCCTGTCCAAAGGTGGCGAAGTCCTCTCGATATAGGCTGAATGGGCTCTTCCGTCCTACCGGGATGATGTTGCCCTTGAACAGCTTCAGGCGCACTGAACCCGTGACTGGACCTTGTGTGCTGTCGACGAAAGCGTCCATTGCTTCCCGCAAGGGCGAGAACCACATACCGTTATAAACCAGCTCGGCGTATTTGAGCCCGACCAGGTCCTTAAATTGGATCGTCTCCTTATCCAGAACCAACGATTCCAATTCTCGGTGGGCTGCCAACAGGATAGCGCCTCCTGGGGTCTCATACACGCCGTGCGATTTCATCCCTACCAGCCGGCTCTCGACCAGATCGGTCCGGCCAATGCCGTGCGTGCACCCCATGGCGTTCAGGCAGGCCACCAGATTTGCGGGGCTCAGCCGCTCTCCGTCCACCGCGACCGGAGTCCCCGACTCGAATTGGATTTCAACCAGCTGAGCTTCATCGGGGGCGTTCTCCGGCGAAGCGCTGAGCAGGTACATGCCCTCCTCAGGCTCGAGCCAGGGATCCTCCAGAGGTCCGCCTTCGTGCGACAGGTGCCAAAGGTTGCGGTCCCGGCTGTAAATGGATTTCTCTGAGGCGGTCACCGGTATGTTGTGAGCCCGGGCATAGGCGATAGCGTCCTGCCGGGAGCGGATGTCCCACTCTCGCCAGGGAGCAATCACCTTCAACCGCGGGTCCAGGGCGGTGAAGGTGAGTTCGAAGCGCACCTGGTCGTTGCCCTTGCCTGTCGCGCCATGCGCCAGGGCGTCTGCCCCGACCTCGTGGGCGACTTCGACCTGTTTCTTGGCGATCAAGGGGCGAGCCATGGAGGTCCCCAGCAGGTACTTGCGTTCGTAGACGGCTCCAGCCCGCATCACCGGGAAGATATAATCCTGGGCGAACTCTTCGCGCACGTCTTTGATGATGAGTTGGCTGGCCCCGCTGGCGATTGCCTTTTCCTCGAGGCCATCCAGTTCTTCTCCCTGGCCCACATCGGCTGTAAAGCAGACCACCTCGCAGTCATAATTTTCTTTGAGCCAGGGCACAATTACGGATGTGTCCAGTCCCCCTGAGTAAGCCAGTACGACCTTTTCGATACTTGGATCTGACATTAAGACCTCCTGATGAGTGGTTAGGATTGGTTTGCCGGAAAACAAAAAGCCCTCCGTGGAAGGAGGGCTCGATCAGCACAGGAATAGTTATGCTAAGGTGACTTAAGCACAAAAACCCGACCTTCCAAACAGGAGGACAGGAACTTACGACGAGAACGTGGCGAGTATGTGCTTGTGCCGGACATAGTGAGACCTAGTCTACCAGACTGCAGCCTGCGCGTCAAGCTGATTTTTGCCCTTGTTTGCCCTAGCAGCTTTTTGATGCTCCCTTTGCTCTTCATATTTGAGTGGTATAATTCCCGCGCAATCCAGACTATTTGGGGAGTAATTCACACATTGGGTTGTGAAAGGAGATCTCCTCTTGAAGGTTCTGTTTATTGGCGGGACGGGTGTGATCAGCTCGGCATGTTCGCAGCTCGCTGTAGCTCGCGGAATCGACCTGTACCTGCTGAACCGGGGCCAGACCTCTCGACGTGTACCTCCCTCGGCTCACCTGATACGGGCCGATATCCGCGACTGTAACGTCGTCGAGGATGCCATTGCTGGCCAGACTTTTGACGTGGTAGTGGATTGGGTCGCTTTTACCCCTGAGCACATCGAAACGGATCTGGATCTTTTTCGGAGCCGCACCGGACAATATATCTTTATCAGCTCGGCTTCGGCCTACCAGACACCGCCGGCCAGTTTGCCCATCACCGAATCGACCCCCCTGGATAATCCCTTTTGGAATTACTCGCGGGCGAAAATCGCTTGCGAGCAGCGTTTAATCCAGGCCTACCAGGCGGAAAAGTTTCCCATCACCATTGTGCGCCCCTCACATACTTACGATCGCACCCTGATTCCGGTGCACGGGGACTTCACGTTCATCGATCGCATGCGCCGGGGGAAAAAAGTGATCGTCCACGGTGACGGGAGTTCCCTATGGACCCTCACCCATCACGCAGACTTTGCTAAAGGATTTGCCGGATTGCTCGGCGAACCGCGCGCCATCGGCGAAGCCTTCCACATCACATCGGATGAGGTGCTGACCTGGAACCAGATCTATGCGAACTTAGCGCGGGCCGCCGGAGTGGAACCCCGGCTGGTACACGTCCCATCACAGTTTATCGCTGCTTTTGATCCGGAGTGGGGCGCCAGCCTGTTGGGGGACAAGTCTCACAGTATGATTTTTGATAATTCCAAGATTAAGCGCATCGTTCCGGATTTTGTGGCCACCACGCCTTTCGCCAGGGGAGCTGAAGAAATCATCGCCTGGTATGAGGAGGATCTGGCTCGCCAACGGGTTGATCAGCAATTCGACCATCTTTTGGACAGGATCATCAGCGCCTATGAGTCGGCCTGGCCAAAGGAATAGAGCCTGCCAGCCTCGTCACGGCCTTTTGCGAAAACATTTCTCGCCGCCTCATAAGCGCTCGACCCCCTCAGGACTTTAGACCAACGCTACTCGTATCCTGCTGCAGGCGCCAATCCAGGGCGGT
>DASQQR010000263.1:0-10917 GCA_035643335.1 Anaerolineales bacterium | reverse complement strand
GCCGGATCGCCGAAGACGGTGAAGGTGTGTAAGAGATCATAATTGCCTCCTGAAACGTACAGGGACAATTTACCGGCCAGCGTGGCAGGGCCCAGCTCCCGGATGTCCTGATTAAAAACTGCATCGTAAAATCCACGCTGGAGGGCGTCGTGGCCGGTGGCGACGCCCAATCCGGCTGGAGAGAACGTACTTACTGCACCTTTACTCTCGGCGCGGAGCATCTCCTCGGTCAAACTGGATTGGCTGGGATAAAACCAATAACCATCCAGGCAATCCATGGAGAGCACGACTGGAAGCATGCCGGCATTATTCAGATCTTGAATATCCGAGTTATCGAAGATACCCTCATTCGCCCATCCGTCAATTGCAGCATGGCCGATATAATTCAACAGGACAGCTCCAGAAACGTTTAGCGCCTGTATCAGTGACTGCTTAGCGAGCGCTGCGGAGCCTAAATCATCCAGATAAATGCGGTTATCCCGGTAAGCCGACGGGATGATGTCGTTGATGATCCCATCAGCGAGACTCTTAAAGTCGCCGGCGGAGTCCTTATTATCCGCCGCAAAGACCAGATTATACTGCCAATCGCCCAAAGGTGAATTTTCGTAATTCATGATTTTTTGGATAACGGTATTGAGTTCGGCGACGCTATTTACCGGCAGACGCCCGATATTCAGATCGGGGAGCGGATCGGTGCCAATGACAGTTGCGAGAAGGTTGGTGCTATCCACCTCACCCTGCCAGGGGTCTACCCAGGCGAGATTGGGAGGCATGTAGACCGGCGTCGGAGAGCTATAGTTTACCGTGGGGTAGCTGTTGCTCTGGTATCCCTTAAAGTTCCAATGACCGTCACCCACCAACAAAACGTAAGTTGGGGCTTTCTGCCAAACTGCGAAAGTATAAGCCAGGAAATTCTTTATGGCGATCGGGTTGAAAATGCCGTAATTAAATTCATTGTACAGATCCTGCACATCCACAACTTTTGTGCTCAGGCCCTGAGCGCGGCGGTAATCCGCCAGGATCTGCGTAGCGGTGTAGAAATCCCGGTGAGTGATAAAGATGTAATCGGCGGCGTTGGAGGATGACTTTAGATCCGGCGGATCGTAGAAGGTTATACTCTCGGGTTTTTGAAGGGCCGAGGTCCCAGCAACAGCGTAGCTGACCTGGCCGGCGTGATTCCCTTCAAAAGAAAGCGTGCCGGATTGGAGCACGGGACCGATCACCTTCTTGGGCTTAGGCGGATCCGAAATTTCATAGACTTCCGCCGCCCCACTGGTGAAGTCACTGATTTCATATTTCCAGGGTCCTCCGCTTTCATCGCGTGAAAAAGCCAGATAATCCTTATTGGCCTTGAAGAGATGAGCGTAGTCAATCTCGAACCAGTCGAAGTAAATATCGTCTGCGAACTGACCGGGATAAGCATCCAGCAAAAGAGAAAGTTTCAGCTGATTTTCGCCCTCGACGAGAGCGGACTGGGGAATCTGGGTCTCGAAGCTGTAGCGGCTTATCCCATTCCAATACTTATCATCGACCGGCTGTGAAAGGCTATTTAATTGGAATTGGGTGTGATGATCAAACTGGTGGTTGGCAAAAATACGTGCAACCGCCTCGGCCCTTACCGTGGCACTGACTGGGATGGAAGCCACGGCTGAGAGGGTCGTCGTGTATGGACGTGTAGTCGCCGTTCTGATGCGGTCCCAAAACCAGGTATCTTCGCCAGAAAAGTTATACGTGTACCACTCGTGGGATTGCTCGGCGTGGACCGTCGAGATAAAGTAAGGCGGGACGGGATTCGAGATTCCTGGTGGACCGGCGAGGGAATCAGGGTCCATGCGCAAACCGGGATTGGTTGCCACGCTCAACCAGTAAACATTTTCCCCGGTATATTTTTCCAACATGGTGGCATTAAACTCTGGATGCCACAAAACAAAGGAACCATCGGAGAGTTGGTGGGAGTAGGTCATCCAATGAGTGCTTTCGATGGCGTATTCCTGGGCCAGGTGGTCGCCATAGAATTTTTGGCCGTAGAATTTTATCGAATCGCCAAAATCAAATTTCCCATCGGCTTCGCCAACCACGTCGATGGCGATATTTTGACCTTGGCTGGACAGATGGAAGTTCCTTGGATCTACGGCATCCACATCCATGCCTGCGTTCTTCAGGTCAGTATAAGTTAGCTGGTAGATGCCATCGTGAACCACGACGATCCTGTAGCGAGGACCGCTTGTATTTTGTTGGTCGCCGATCCTGGCCAGAGGAATGTCAGCGCTATCCGTGGGAATACCTTTCCAGGATTGGGCGATTTCGTAATTGACAAGCTGGCCTTTAAGCAACTTATCAAAAGGATCATTCACTTGCCGAGATGAGGAGAATAACCTCGGCGGGGAGAGGCTTCCAACATTGGATTGGTCTAGAACAAATTTTACTTCCACCTGCAGCTGCTTGTGCCACAATAGCCGTGATTTCTGCCGGTTATATTGAAATGGATAAATCTCGAGACGAACGATACGCAGATCTCTCAGCCAGGCATCCCCCGCGATCCGGACAGGATTGGGGGGATAGAATTGATCCCCTGAACCAACCCGCGGCGCGGAAGCATCTATGAACCCTCCGGGTTGTAGATCGGCGATCGGGGCCGCCGGGATGGGAACAGAGGCCAAATCCACGTTCTCCTCGACTTGTCCAGCTTGCTCCTCGGTCCAATGAACCTCGACCTGTGCACCCGGTGGGGCGCCCAGTAAGATACTCTTCACCGGGAGAAGAGGCTGACCAGGCTCTGAGCTGGATTCAAAGCCCGGTACGGAGAGTTGCTCACGCGATGCGTCTCGCTGTAATGTGTAATGCAGGGTATCCAGCTCAATGAGAAGCCCGCTTTCATCAGAGCGAAGCACGTGCAAACCGGCGCCTGCGGGCGGTTTAAAAACTGCTTCTGCTTGCCCGACAGGGATCACGAGTGATAGCAGGGTGATCCATATCAGGCCGCGGATAAAGTGGGTCCTAGGCATGCATCTCATTGGTATCTACGCAGACCTTCTCCAAAAAAGGCGTAAAGTGCAGGCGATTCCGAAGCATCATTATACAATTATTGAATGGCCTCCAGGCTTTCAAGTTCGCAAATCAGCATATAAATAACGAGCTTCGACTTGAACGAAGCTCGTTAAACTATTCTCAATGGAGAGACCACTGAAAGTTATCGAGGTTGCCTGATCCCGCGAATCAACAAGGCAGCGGTTACGCAGTTGGTGGGGTGGTGGTTGGATTGTGCGGGCGCGGCCCGCACAATCCAACCACCACTTTTCCCGTAGCTGCGTAAGTCCTACGAAGCTTTATTGATCGAAGCCAGGAAAGTCGAATGGATTGCCACCCAGCGGCGAGCCCGCTCTGGTTTCCAACTCCAGTTCGTGAATGATCTCGGGTTTCACATATTCTTTTCGTTCAGGTTCTTGATCCATAATAAGTTCTCCTAATAAACCATGTAAAATAGATTGCTTTGGAGTGCCTTCAGTTGGCCATATGGCTCTTTTGGAAAAGGATCTTCGATCCCATGCCGAGCAGAGCCAGGGCGCCAGCAATCAGCGCATAAACGGGCCATTCAAACCCCGTGGCGCTGCCACGGAAATCCATCAGCGTTATGGCGGTCGGCGGCAGCAAATCTTTGGACTGGAAGTTTACGGTCTTGTCGGCCCCACTCTGGCTGGGATTGATGACAAAGCGAACCTGGAAGACGCCATTGACAGCCAGGGCTCCCATCCCAGGAGGGACAACGGTGACGCTTCCGCCGTAAGGAAGTGGATCACCGGGAGTTGCGATGTGAGCTCCGGTCACAATATAGCCCAAACCATCGCTCTTCATTTCGAATACCACGCGCCAACCGATGTAACCCGTACCGCAAAGTCCGCCGGGGTCTCCATCGGTTATACTGACGATGGTCACGTTGTAGCCCCATATGTTGGGATCAGTTGCCACGTCCCAATTCCCGTCGGCATAATTGATCGGCGTGCCGTCAGGTAGTTCGGTAAGATTTGAAATGGTGGTATCCCAGGGTTCAATTTTGGTGAAAGCATAAGCGCCGGTCTGGCTGGCATTTTGATCGAGACACAGTTGGAATTGCAGCTGTCCATCGCTCACATTGGCCGTGACAGGGGCGGCGATGGCGGCCGTGTCGCCTTCACGGTAACCTTTGGGGTTGCCGTTCTCCCACGGCTTGGAAGCATTCGACGGCAAAGGAGCCCACACGTAAAACGAGGGGCCCATCTTGTTACCGGCCCAAATGGCGGCCGCAAACGCGGTCGTAATGAGAACAAACATCATAAGGAACACAAAAATCGTGGACCAGGACAATCGCAAAGTTGTTCGCATATTCGTCATTTCATCCTCCTCAAATCGGATTAAAAGATATTTGAAAGAATAAAAAAACTGCCAAAGCTCTCCTTGGCAGCCTGGCTGTCTGCTCACTTTGCAATAAAGCAGATCCACGGCTTTGCGCCCCCACCTCACGATGGGTTTGCCGTTTCCGAGTAACTTATTCAAATCAAAAAACGATACAGAAAATCCGTGATTGTACAGGGTATGTTATCTAGTTTTCGTGGACACCCTCCCATATTTGAATCCTTTGAATATTAAGCCGTTATCATGAAACCATTAACACGATGCCGACAGATTTCTGACATAAGTTATCCGAATAGACTCTCTTAGCACAAAAAAAGCCGCCAAAAGCACACACTTCGGCAGCCTGGCGGTCTACATTCTGCAGACCCATAGCTTTGCGCCCTCGTCTCGCGACGAGTTTGCCTTTTCGGAGCTATTTATGCCCGGTCTGGGCAGCGGACAATTCTATTGAATTCCATTAGATAAAACGTAGATTAAGGGATTTAATTACTGACAATTTTCTGACGAAAACCTATTCGCCCTGGCGCGCCAAAGCAGTGGGACAACATTTCAACTGTCGCCCAAACAGGTCAATATCCCAGCAGATTGGCGCGCGAACCTATTCGCCAAAACGATAGCCGGCCCCCCAGACAGTTTGAATGTATTTCGGCTGAGACGGATCCAATTCGAGTTTGCGCCGCAACCGCCGGACGGCGGCCTCGATCAGATTCATATCGCCAGCTGCCTCTGCATAACCCCAGACATTCTGCAAAAGGTCTTCTTTGCTGATGACGATGCCCACATTCTGCATCAGATAACGTAGTAATTGAAACTCCAGCGGGGTTACCTCGATACTTCGCCCCCGGGAAATGACGCGGCGCGACTCCAGATCCAAAACCAACTTATCAAAAGACAAGTGTTTCCCACGGGCTTCCTGTTCGCGCGCAGTCCGGTTGAGGATCACCCTGATGCGGGCGACCAATTCGGCGGCGCGAAATGGCTTCACCACGTAATCGTCGGCGCCGATCTCAAGTCCCTTGACTACATCCTGCTCCTGGCCTTTGGCGGTTAGAAAGATGATGGGTATTCTGGATGTCCGGCGGATCCTCTGGCAGGCTTCTATCCCATCCATTACGGGCATCATCACATCCAGGATGATGACGTCGACCGGGTTGCGCCGCCAAAGATCCAGCATTCGCGAGCCATTTTCTGCGAAGATCGCCTGCATCCCTGCATCTTTCAGGATAATTCGGAGGAGGTATCGCGTTTCAGGATCGTCGTCGGCAACGAGTATGGTGGGCAAACCCATGAAAGCACTCCTAAAATCGTAACAAATATGGTTCTGCGAAAGCTTTTGAAAATCTGCTTACTTAATCAAACGGATTAAATAATTTTTTGTTACACACCGCCAGCAATAGGTTTCTGCTGCAAAACTGTGGGAAGGGCATGGGAATGCCTCGCCTACAGTTTTGCAGCAGGTAGTGGTCAGGGAGATGGACGCAGGGCAAGGGGCAAAAAAACCGAATATGGAGGAGAAAGCACAATAGGATCCTGACAATAATCCGAGCCAGACGGGCACTTAATGGTAGGCACGGGCTGCTCAGTGATCGTTACTGAAGGTACCGGCGTCTCGGTAGGAGCGGAGGTCGCGGTTGGACTGGGAGAAGCCAGTGGTGGTGGGCTCGCTGTCACAGCCGCTGTAGGAGTAGGTGTCACAGTTGGCGACGGTGAGCTTATCTTTTCAAGAGAACACTCTGATTTCAATACTTGCTGGCCGGTGGCATAATTTGAGGTCCAGGCAAAGAGCGATCCATTAAAGTCGATCAGCTCCGAGTAAATATTCTTTGGATCTCCCAATCCACTGGAATCGACCTGCTCCCAATCCACCAAGCCGCCCTGGTCTTGAGGAGTCCCGGCCGTCCGCCACAGCTCAAATCCAGTTTTGGTGTTGGATACCCCGACATACAGCGCATCGTTGTAAAAGGTGGCGCCGTCCACCACAGCTCCCGAATTTTGCGGATCGCCGTCCAGACCGGGGATGTTTACTGGTGACCAAGAATGCGGTGATCCATCCAAGCTGCGCAAAACGAGGATTCCGGCACCACTCTTAGCGGAGATGTATAAATAGCCGTTCAATTCGCCCAAAATATCCACCCGGTTGCTACCCGGATCTCCCGAATAGATTTCAGTCCACTGCGGTCCCACGCTCAGATCCGAAGTTCTATACAGCTTGCCAATATCATCGCCCGTATCAGCGTAATTGTTCAGGTTTTGTACCCCGAAATACAGGGCATTATCAAACACGTAGCCCGACCAAATCTCACGATTGTCCTGGTCTGCATGGTTGTGTCCGAAACCGCTCACGTTCTTCTGGAGCCAGGATGTACCGTCGTTTGTGCACCAGACTTGGGCACCGTACAACCAATTCTGCGTACCTCCGCACAACCAACCTTGAAATACCTGCATATCCTTGAAATTCATATTGTTGACGTCGCCGAACCCCGGCCCGTAATCAGCGATTGCATCCTCCCATGTACCCGGATTTCCAGTAGAACTGCGAAAGATCCGGGTGCCGAGGATATTGCTGCCGCCGTTGGCTGTACTGACGTACAAATAGCCGTTAAAACCAGCCAGGCTATCGATATGATCAGCCTGCGCACGGTTCGAAACGCTGAAGGGGTACCCGTTTGCGTCGGCAGCAATCTCTTCCCAATCTGCCTGGCTGCCTGGGTTTGTCACCCCGGATCTCGTGCGCCACAAGCGGGCGCCAAGGCTGTTGTCCGCTTCCATGCCGATATATAGCTGGTCGTTGAAAACGGTGACCTCAAATCCCTCTTCACCAGCGTAGCTGCCGTCAGCCCCGGTGCCCAAACCGAAGGCGTCGTCGTTCACTTGAGCAAAGGGCTCACATACACTGGATGAGGCAGCCAGGGAGGCCGCCTGCACAGATTCAACCTGGGCATTCGAATTTATTTTTACCGATACCAATAAGGCTACGAGGAGCATCAAGCCACCAACGACACGCATGTGTCGCCGATTTCGCACTCCAGATGCTGCCTGCAGCTCATCTTCGACAAGACAATTGATCGACATACGACTCTTCCTTCTCAATATCATTCCAAATAAATCGGGCCCGGATAGCCAGGCCCAAAGGTAGAAGAGTCGCTTCGATCTTCGGCAGCCTGGCAATCATAACCACCGGCGAGATGGCTTTAGACCCATAGCTTTGCGCCCCCGGCTTTCACCGGGTTTGCCTTTTCGGATTCTGGTTTATATTTTAATGAGAATTCTCAGAAAAAGTCAATAAATCATGTTTTCAGAAGTGAAAACCTTGCATCCCCCTAATGTACGTAGCGGGAAGAATTCAGCCAATCCAGGATCACCCTCCAGAAAGAATCGTCCGGCAGGAAATGTAAACGAAATGCAGGGATATCAGTAAGTAATTGCATGCTCCGGGCGATCAACTCCGCGTTTCGCTGCGGGTCCTCAGGGATTACGGGAATGTTGGAGAGAAATTCGGCCAGGGCCTGCGCTTTGCTCATGGGCTCAAGGAAGACTTTTCGATCCTGAACCAAGCGAAACAGACCAACCACCGGAGCAAATTCAGAAGTGGGTTTCACTTGAGTGGGATTCCAAAAGGGGGTAGCGTAGGCAGTCCAGCTGTTTCGAGGCTCAGCGGATCGATCCCTCGGCAAAAGGACCAAGAGATCGTCATTCAGAATGAGAGCATTGGCAGAAAGGCGTGCCGCAGTGGTCTTCCCAGCGCCGGAATGACCAAAAAAAAGAAAGGCGAAGCCCTCCCTCACAACTCCTGCGGCGTGGAACATCATGCCCCCCTTTTCGAAGGCCAAGAGTGCACAAACCACGCGAATAAAATAATCGATATCTTCTAGTGGCTGCTTAGAAGAAAGCGCTAACTCGCCCTTATTTTCCTTGACGCCAATCTGACCCATGTAACCCTGCGCGGTGAAGTGCAGAACCTGGTCTTGAAAGACCACGCCCGTATCGAGCAGCGCATGCGATCGCAAGTCACCTTCGAGGTTCACCCAAGATTCAAACTTGGGCTGGCTGGAAGCGGGAAAACCTGCATATCTCAAACGGAGCCGATCGGCAACTGCCGGGCTATTACAATAAACTCTTATGTCGATGCCGGCTATGGCCAGATCAATTGTTGACCAAGTAAGCTGCGAGTACGGTTTCATGTCCATTTCACTGCATCCTGGCAGGCAGGATTGCCTCAATTAAAAAAACGCCTGGCGGCAAAGATTCCAGCGCCACCGAATACAAAAAATGTGGCTGCTAAGGCTACTTCAACCAAGTCACCTCTTTGAGCTTTGACCTGAATAACTCCTTGTGAGGTAGAGCTGCCCGTGAGGTCGACATCCTCTAAGCGATAATAATAGGATCTTCCAGCGTCCACCGACTGATCCACATAAGAGTAAGCGCCTCCAACCAGAGGATCGCCGGAGGCTGGGATCAATTGGCGGTTCAGACGTGTGAAGGGGCCATCGGGATTATCGCTGCGGTAAATATTAAAACCAGCAGCATCCACTTCGGAAGCCGTCTCCCAGTTAATTACTATTTTGGCTTCCGGTCCATTGACCCATGCCAGCACGCCCAGCGTAATTCCAGCAATAAGCAAGGTAGCACTAAGTATTTGGAGATAACGTTGTCCTGAAATTTGATGGGTCATAGCTAAAGAGAACTGCCTGCTTGATCGATGATGATTTTACCAAGCAATAGGTCTCGGGGAGAATCGGACCAAGCCTCACAGATTTGTAATCACCCAATGGGAATCAATGTTATTGCCTAATCTACTGCCATGATATAATTTTTGCGATTTTCCCTGGTGGAGGCAAACTCGAGATGTTCGGAGAAATGTGAAATCGATAAGGTCTCTGGGGTGAGAACCCACTGAGACACAGGCAACCAGCGGCAATGCTTTTTTCCATTTCGAAGAAGACATCTCATGTTAACTGCCCATAACATCTCCAAATCCTATTCTACCAATCAGATTCTCGAAAACGTCACGTTTTCGATCCATGCGGGGGATCGAGCCGGATTGATCGGCCCCAACGGCTGCGGCAAATCCACTCTCCTGCGCGTCCTGGCAGGTTCCGAGAAAGCCGATGCGGGAGTCGTGACGTATCACCCGCCGAATCTCCGCATTGGCTTCTTAACCCAAGGATCCAATGTCGATCCAAATCTCACCCTTGATGAACTCATTCACCTGCAAGTGGGTGATCCGGAAAAACTGGAAAACGAATTAGCTCGTCTGGCCGCCGATCTGGCGAAAAACCCCGAAAGTGAGAAACTGCAAACTGCGTATTCTGCTGTGTTGCATCGTCTGGAATCGACCAATGCTTCGGTGCTGGCCAGACAAAAGAGCATCCTGGAGAATCTGGGTTTGGGTGATATAGCTGGAGATCAACCAGTCGGGCATTTCAGTGGAGGACAAAAGACGCGCCTGGGTATCGCGCTGCTGCTCATGGATGAAGTGAACCTGTTGTTGCTGGATGAGCCGACCAATCACCTGGACACTGAGATGCTCGAATGGCTGGAGGATTGGCTATGCAACTATCCAGGAGCAGCTCTGGTCGTCTCTCACGACCGCACTTTCCTTGACCGCACCGTCAGCCGGATTCTCGATCTAGATCCGGAAAGCCATACGATCAAAGAATATCAAGGGAATTACAGTGATTATTTGGACCGGTATCTTCAAGAACGCGAAAGACAAACTGCGGCATACAGGGACCAGGTATATGAAATCAAGCGCATGCGCCAAGACATCGCCCGAACGAAACAACAATCGCTGCGCGTTGAACTGACCACAACTTCGCGACAACCAGGAGTGCGTCGATACGCCAAGAAAGTTGCTAAGAAGGCCAAATCTCGGGAGAAAAAACTCAAGCGCTATCTCCAATCTGACGACCGGGTAGAGAAGCCGAAGCAGTCCTGGCAACTGAAACTGGATCTGGCGCCCATCGATCACCAAAGCCAGAAGGTGATGACGCTGGAAAATATTTCCATTGGCTACTCGCGCTCTGAACCTTTGCTTTCCGGCTTGACGATGCAAGTAGCGTCTGGTAGCCGCATCGCCCTCACCGGGCCCAACGGAGCAGGAAAGACCACCTTGCTGAAAACCATCGCCGGCCTGATTAAGCCGCTGGAGGGACGGCTCGAGCTGGGGACCAGCGTGTGGATCGGATACATGCCTCAAGAACAAGAGATGCTTGATTTGGATCTCTCGGCTCTCGAAACCATCCAGAGACAAGTGCCGCTCAATGAGACCGAGGTGCGCTCATTTTTGCACTTTTTCCTGTTCAGTGGAGACGACCCGTTAAGGCCGGCGTGGGACCTTAGTTTCGGTGAACGTGCCCGGTTGTCTCTGGCCAGGTTGGTAGCCGCGGGGAGTAACTTCCTTTTACTCGATGAACCGATAAGCCATCTGGATATCCCCTCACGAGAGCGCTTCGAACAGGCGTTGACCCGATTCGACGGAACCATTCTGGCCGTTGTCCACGACCGGTATTTCATCAACCGGTTCGC
>DASQQR010000262.1:0-5027 GCA_035643335.1 Anaerolineales bacterium | reverse complement strand
GCGACAAAAACCCAACACGTAAATGCCTGCGCAAGTCCCAATCGAGGCCAGGAACAACGCAAATGGCGTCGGCGCGGAGCCTTCGCCGCCGCCCGCCGGGGGTTGGTCAGTCTGAACGGTATAGGGGCCAAAGTGGGCGTCTACGCGGGCGCCTCCGGGAAAGTCGATGATCATTTCCATAACAAAAAGTTCCTCCATCAAAGATTGTGGCTAATTGATTTTTGGTGCGAGACCTTGTGGCCGCATCCCCAAGCGTCGGGGAGGGCATGGGGATGCCCTCCCTACAGTTTCCAGCATGGGCTGATTACACAACCTTTTGATGCAGGAACGCCGAAAAGGTTACAAGCAAGATCTGAGATTATCTCCTGGTGTCCGCCTCCAAAAATCCCCCCAAATTGCGGAAAGTGCTCTCCACGGTCTCCGTGCGCATCGCATAGCGGCGTTCCCCTCCTGATTCTAAAGTCAGATAAACCAGGCCCGCCAGGCGCAGCGTGTTCAAGTGATGGATAACAGTGGGGGCGCGTAAACGCAGGCGGCGTGAAAGTTGCGCCGGTGTCAATGGCTTGACCGCCAGGTATCGCAGAATCCTCAAACGCGTCGGATCGGCTAACGCTTTCAACGCCAAAAGCAGTGCATCCGGTATGACCTCTCCTGGTACGAGGGACGCATCCACCGGCCGCGCTCCGTATAGCAGCAGCATGCGTTCGTCACCCAGATTGCTAAACACAACCAGCGGCGTCGTCCAATAGGATGGCGCCAGGATCAATTCTGAAAGGGCCATCAAAGACTCAAAACGCAGTCCCTGGGACAGATCCTCCACCAATTCCGGTACCGTCAGCTCCTTGGACAACGCCTTGGCGTGTTCCAGCGAGTCTTGCAGCGCCGGGCGAATCCGAGCCTCCTCTTCAGCAAAGAATACCTGTTGGTAGGACTGCAAAGCCGCCAAATATCGCTCTCCGAATTCCGCACCCCTTGCCCACCAATCCAGAATCGTAGCCAGGATCTTGCCGCGTAAACCCTTCTCGTTAAAGCCATCTCGCAGAACATCCTGGTCTCTCTCATCCCAGGCACCGCGTTCCATCACGTCCATGAGGGCTTCGGCCACCTGGGGAGGCGTTTCCGAGTTAATCGCTAAAGCCGGCAGGCGGCGTTCAGGCGCAAGGTGTTCTAATCTTCTCAAAGCACTGGCACTATCTTTTGGAGAAGGCAGGCCATATACCCATTGAGCAGGAATATGAAACAAGGTTTGAGCGTCTTCCAGGATCTCGCGCTCTGCATTTGGCAAGCGCGAGCGCACGCCGGCAGCCCACGAGCCGCGCAAACCAAATTTATTCGGTTCGTGCAAAACATTCAAACTGGCGAAAAGATCGTATGCCGTGCCCCAATCCCAATCTAATTTTGGCCGTGGTTGATCTTCCATATTTCCTTTGACCCGCTCAGCAGATATGCGTAACAATGACCTGTCTTCAATGTTACTTCATTATATACCTGATTTTCTTGCGGGCGGATGCGCTCACCGGTGGCCAGCAGCAAATCGCTTAGCTTGAGCAGCAAGCGGTGGCGCAGGCTGGTATTGACCGGCCTCAGCGCCTTTAGTTGTTTCTCCAGAGTGACGCGCTTCACCATTGCCTCGTTGCGTTGCCGGGCATAATCCAAAAATGGTTCGTACATCTATCTGTGCCTCCTTTCAAACTTCTACCGAAAAAAAAGCATCGCTCGCAGCGGAGTCTGTTAGACAAAAATCTATTAGATCATGATCTATTAGATAATAATCTAATAATTGAATTCTGTCAAGAGCCCATCGCAAAATACTCTTCAGAAGTTGCCCAATTAGCGAGGTTGTGTGTAGGGGGAGGTGCAGCGGACTGAGCCCGCTGCACCTCCCCCTACACACTTGAGATTAACACCCACATATGGGGCAAAATTAAATGAACCCACCTGCCCTGTATTCATCATTTATGTGGATAACTGGCGGAAAACTGTGGATAACTCGTTCGAATTGGGGAAAAGTCGTTCGTTTGTTCGAATTACATATCATTCACCAACCCCCAGATATGGGGGTTGGTTTTTGAGCATCTCCATATGTCCAAAAAACCTGTGGGATGGACTAAAGCATCCAATTTGCTCAATTTTTCTCCCCAGCCGCCTTGTGGAAAATTCCGGGCTCTAGCCACCCTATATAGCCTACCTTTGTTCACCGCTGCCCCTATATTTGCCTGCAACTTACTCGAGGCGGTCCCCTTTCCACATATCCCCAAACCCTACTAATACTACGACAAAGAATCATTAAACCACTATATTGTGAATAAAAAATGTTTGGACCTTCCAAATCTAATGACTCGAAAAATACTCACCAACCAACGCAGTTAAATCCTTCTGAGTGTGGGATGCTAACAAAATGAAGAAGTCATCGCCTGTAGCAATCTTATGCGTGAATCTCCTTACATAATCTTTGAGAAAAGCGAAGAAGGCCTCATTCCCTATTTGGCTTCGTAGATCGTCCAGGAACAGTGCGCCGTTCAGGTACACTGCGTCGCGGTAAGCGCGGTAACCTTCAGGATTGTAGATGCTGCCATCTACCCAACCTTTTGGATCGTAATAATCGATCCGGTATGCATACCACCAGTCCAATGCCTCCGGAGCCGTGGTTTCGTAATACAGCCTTTCACTGTAGGTGCACAAGGCCTCATCCAGCCATGGTTCCACGGCTTGATCGTTGCCTACCAACCCGTAGAACCATTGGTGGGCGGTCTCGTGGGCGGCGATGGCCACCAGGTATTCTCCCTGGCTTCCGTCATAAAGATTGTAGAACCCGTTGCTCAGAAAGTAGAGGCCGTCATATTCCATACCATCCAGAAAATCAGCCTCCACCACCGACAGGGTCTGGTGCGGATAGGGACCGAAAAGCCGCGAATACAATTCAAGCGCTTTGGCAGTCGTATTCAGGGCCTCCTCACCAGCATCGGCATGGATTGGGAAAGAATAACCTACTACCGTAATATCCCCGACTTGTTGTTTGCGCACCTCATACAGAGGACTGGCAGACCAGGCAAAGCTCCGAGCCGATTCCAAGGTGTAATGAGTAATGTCACCCTGCCTCACTGCCGGCGCGCTAGCTGCGAGGGTAAGGTTTTCAGATGGATCTTCCAGGCGGATCGAAACGTCGAAATCGGCCACCTCGTAGGCCAGGTACTCCCCGAAAGCTCCTGCCGGGCGGGACAGCCAGCCCTGCCCGTCGATATAGGGCGGTATAAAGGGATACCAGTCCACCAGGTTGGTCTGCCTGGAGGTGTATCCAAAGGGAACCGGCCTTCCGTAGAAGGAGCTGTCAGGTGATGGCAGGTTGAGATCGTATGATATTTGAAGGGTGATTTGCTTGCCAGGCCCCAGGGGATTGGGGAGATTCAGGCGTATACTTCCAATCTCACGTTCGTAATCCACCACTGTTTCTCCATCCCCCGAGGTCAGGCTATTGAGATGAAATGTGTCCGGGTAGCGGCTGGGTTCAACGTTCAGCACCAAGTCGTTCAAAGATTCTGATGCTCTATTTGTGTAATGGATTTCTTCTTCCACGGCGAGATGGTGATCCCCGTAATCAAAGCTGGCGTCTAACAGGTACTTGGTTAACATTCCAGATGAGCTAGCAGGCTCCCCTTCTCCCTGAAACTGGTCGGATTCTGGGTTTTCCAGCGCTTTCTCGGGTGTTGGTATTTGACCTGGATGAGATTCGAGCGTGGACGAAGGTGTACCGATGATCCGATCTGGCTCCTCCTTTGAAGAGACATCCCCCGGTTGCGGCTCTCCGGATGGTCCTGCTTCCGGATCTTTCAAGGGCCAGCATGCTCCCAAAAACAAGCCGGCCACGCAAAAGATGAGCAAGAAAGCCCGAATCTTCATCTAAGTTTCCGTAGGGATAGGGATGGCGCTTCTTTGCCCCGCCCCTGGCTGTATTTTTAGTTAGCCCATGCCATATTGTTTCACCAATGCCTGGACCCTGTCTTCATCCCAGGCTATGAACTCTCCGCTCCATTGGTGAGGCGCGTAGAGGGCCAGAGCCGTTAGAGCGCGTCCTGGCAATTTGGGCGAAAGCAGTTCGCCTTCCTGGTGTAATCGCAGGTAGCGAGCGTAGGTTTCCTCGGGCATGCCCGCATCACCTTCTCTGCGAATGGTCGATTGCATTTCGGTATCCATTACACCTGGCCGGAATGTGATCGCGGTGATCCCTGATTCTTCGCTGGCCAGGACTCGATTGAAGTGGTTTAGACCCGCCCTGGCGGTGCAGTAGGCTCCCCATCCTTGAATCACCCTCACGGCCGCACCGCTGGATGTACTGATCACTCTCCCATTCCGCATGCGCAAATGAGGCAAGGCTATTTGGGTCAATAGGATAGGTCCGAGGAGGTTGATTTCCAGGTTCCTCCTCCAGTCCTCAGCACTTCCTTCAGCGATCGGTTCGATGGGTTTGATGATCCCGGCGTTGTTGATGAGGGCATCCAATTGTCCGAATTCCACCAGAGTTTGATCCACGAGCCGGTGGCAATCCTCTATCTTGCTCACGTCGCCTGGCACAGATAGCACCTCTCCCCCGGATTTGCGAATCTCATCCGCCATCCTATAAAGACTAGCTTCCGACCGGGCATTGATTACGACGTTAGCACCCATCTTGGCCGCTATCTTCGCGGCTGCTGCTCCCAATCCCCGCGATGCTCCCGTGATGAGGATCGTTTGATCAGTCATAAATCTCTCCTGCTCTGTGCTTTCAGTTATCGGTGGCTGAAGTATTCCTTCACCAACCCGCTGATATCCGCTGAAGTATGCTCTTTTAGCAAGGTGAAAAAACCGTCTCCGCTGGCGATCTTATACCGGTACTGGTCCAGATAATCCCTTAAAAATCCCAAAAAAGCCTGCTCCCCCATCAGGTCCTCCAGGTCTTTCAGAAATAGAGTCCCGCGCAAATAAACCGCATCCCGGTAGGGGTAGAAGCCGGGCGTATCGTAGATTGTGCTGTCCACCCATCCCTCTGGCTT
>DASQQR010000261.1:0-3216 GCA_035643335.1 Anaerolineales bacterium | reverse complement strand
TCCTCAGATCACCCACCTGCATTTCCCTTACCCGGTGGCCGAGCTCAGCCAGCTGGTTGCCGGTCGCGGCCGGCCTTATGTGTTTAGCTACCACAGCGATATCATCCGGCCGAGGCAACAATTGTTTTTGCGCTTTTATCGTCCCGTGCTGTGGCGTGTGTTGCGAGAGGCGCGACGGGTTCTCGTCGCCAGCCCAAGTTATTTGAGGACCTCTCCGTTCTTACAAGTTGTGGCCAGCAAGTGCGTGATCGTCCCGTATGGGATCGACCCGCTCCCTTTTGTGCAGGCTTCTCCGGGCTACGCTAGAGGCAAACGGCCGCGGTTATTTTTTCATGGCAGGCATCGCTATTACAAAGGCGTCGACGTCCTGCTCCGGGCAATGACCCAGATCAACGCCGACCTATGGATCGGCGGCGACGGTGAAATGCGCGGCGAGTGGGCGGAGCTGGCGGCCGAACTCGGATTGCAAGACAGAGTCAGGTTTCTTGGGGACATTCCCAGGCATGAACTGCCGGGGGTCTACGCCAGCGTGAACATCTTCGTTCTGCCGTCAACGCTGAGGGCTGAGGCGTTCGGCATCGTTTTACCGGAGGCCATGGCGGCCGGTTTGCCGTGCGTCACCACAGAGCTGGGCACAGGGACCTCGTTTGTCGTCCAGGATGGCCTGACCGGCCTGGTCGTACCACCGGGTGATCCAGACGTTTTGGCAAGGGCTTTGCGGCGATTGTTGGAGGATCCTGAATTACGCGTCCGCATGGGCGCCGAGGGGCGGGCGCGGGTGATCGCTGAATTCACTGTGGAGAAGATGGCGCAAGGCGTGGAAGCGGTGTACGGCCGAGCATTACGATAAATATGACCAACCTTATAAATTTTGTTATAATGGGGTGATTTTCGGCTTTTGAATGATATTTTCCCGGGCAAGAGCTTACCCGGGAATGCTCTTAAGAACATCGTGCTAATGCACGGAGGGTGATGAGTAGCTGATGTTTATCTTAGAGGTGCGGAGTGTTTAAAAGCACGCCTCCACCAGCCGGCCTCGTTTCGAGGCCGGCTGGTGGAGGCGGCAACTTTTAATAGGTATCTGCCAGTTTAGTTTTTGGAGGTTAAAATGAAGTCTCGAATCCTTTTCGTAGTTGCCTCGGTGCTTGCCGGCATCGCTACCATCGCATTCATCCTTTTCGCGGCAAGCCAGGCAACCTCTGCCCAGGGGTTTTTCACGTTCAGTCAAAACCAATTTGCACAGGAATCTCGTGATGGGCTAACCATCCTTGCCAGACGGCTCACCTCCATCCCCTTTGGGATCCAGGATGATCTGACGTTATTCGGAGAGGGGCGGATTGTTCATGTAGCAGGGCACGGTGATTGCCCTGCTGGCGGTGAGGATTTCAGGGTCAAGGTTACTGTCAGCCAGGATTCTTTCGACGGCCTGGCGGTCGGTAGTACCGAAGGCCAATGCGTCAGTGGAGGAAGAGCATTCTGGGAAGTTGACGTGAAGGCCCCTGGACCAAAGGCCTTTACGCCAGGAGAGGCGCGAGCATGTGGTCACGCGGTGGTGCACACCGGTGGTGGTGGAGACGTTGTGGGCGACTGGTGCAAAACCGTCACTCTCAGCTTTGCCTCACAGTGAAGACGGTTTAATCTGATATGCGGGCCTGGCGATAAACCTGCAAGGTCCTCTGGGCGGTTCGTCGCCAGGAGAACTTCCTGGCCTGTTCCAGCCCGCGCACGCTGAGGTCTTCACGCAAGGCCTCGTCCTTCAAGATACGCGCCAGGCTCTCGGCAATCCTGTCCGAGCCAGCCGGGTCGAAGTAGACAGCCGCCTCCCCGGCGACCTCGGGCAGGCTGGAGGCGTGGGAGCAGGCCACAGGTGTGCCGCAGGACAGCGCTTCCAGGACGGGAAGACCAAAACCCTCGTAGAAACTGGGGAAAACGAACAATCTGGCAGCGCCATACAAAGCGGGCAGATCTGTGTCCGGGATCGAGCCCAAAAAAATAATAGCCTGGGTCAAGTTGAGTCTGGTTGCCAGCTGCTTAACTTGTGGATAGCGTGGATCCCAGGCGCCGGCGATCACCAGTTTTTCGTTTCCGGGAGGGCGCTGGTGAGCCAGGTGTGCCCAGGCCTCGACCAGACCGGCAAGATTTTTGTGGGGCTTGTTGATCCCCAGGTAAAGGACATATTCCTCAGGAAGATTGTACTTACTGCGCACCCGCTGGATTTCCCCGGCGGTGGGCGGCCCGAAATTCTGTTCAGCTGCCAGGGGGATCACCTGGATTTTCTCCTGCGGGAGGCGGAAGGCGCGCTGTAGATCTTGCCGGGTGGCTTCAGAAATGGCGATCACCTGATCCGCGGCTCCCAGAGCCAGGCTCATTACCAGGCGAAAAAGAAGGCGCGCCCGCGCCGAGACAAATTGGGGGAAATGCAGCGGAATCAGATCGTAAACGGTTAACACTGTTGGGATGCCTGGCCGGTAGGGCATCAGGTAATACGGGCTGTGGTAGAGACCTGCGCCATCCTTGCGTAAAAGTCGTGGGATTCTCCATTGTTGGACCAGGGAGAAAGGGGAACCAGTGACCAGGCTGCTCTTACATCCATGGTCGCTGACCAGGTCGTGAATCCAGGAACTGGCCTGCTCCGGATCATGAAATAGGAGAAGTTCTTCGTCTGGATGCAGTTCCGGAGGTAGAGCCCGAGCCAGATTCTTCACGTAGCGACCGATGCCGGGAAATCCCGAAGTGGCGGTCCGCGCATCAAGACAAAGGTTCATCTTAGCAGCTGCTCATAGAGATGAGCCGTCTTCGCGGCCGTCTCCTGGATCCTGAAATGAGAACAGGCACGTTGCCGGCCGCGCTGGCCCATCTGGGCGCGCTGATGAGGGTCTTTAAGAAGGCTAATCACTGCCTCGGCCAGGTCGGCGGGATCTTTTGGAGGCACCAAAATGCCGGTTTCACCCTGGAGCACGATTTCCGGTAGAGCGCCGTGGTCGAAAGCGACGACCGGTTTGCCGCTCGCCATGGCCTCAAGGTTGACGAGTCCAAAGGGTTCCGCATCGCCAGGATGGACGAAGATGTCCAAGGCGGCCAGTGCCGGGCGGACATCCTCCAGGTGGCCGGTAAAAGTTACCCGATGGCTAATGGCGAGATCCTGGGCCAGACGGATCAAATGCCTCTCATATTGTGCGCCCGTGTTGAAAGGGTCTCCGCCAACAAGGACGAAAC
>DASQQR010000260.1:0-13256 GCA_035643335.1 Anaerolineales bacterium | reverse complement strand
TTCCTCCCCGGCAGTATCGGTCAGCTGGGCCGTAACCAGGGGGCCTTCCTCCAGCTTGATCAATGCCACGGTGTAAGGAGCGTTTTCCTCGTAGCCCGCGGGCGCATCGTAAACTGTCGTATAGGAATACACTTCTCCACGGCCGCTGAAGTTGTACAGGCTCTTGGCCTCCTCTCCACACTCAGGACACACGTCCCGAGGTGGGAAAAGCTTGGCCTGGCAATGCGGGCAGACTTCACCAACTAATCTATAACGCTGATTTTTCAATCGCCAATGGCGGGGTATCTCCATACCGGTTGTCTCCTAAACATAAGATGTTCCTGAAAATTGCATGGTGAACCTTGTGACAGCTCACTGGCCCCTTTTATAGCAGTTGAAAACTATCAAGATCTATCAGGTTACCCTGATTACAATTATTATTTATGTTTTATGAAGATATTGTATCGATATTTGGGCGATCTGTCATGATTGTAAGCTGCTCATCTGGTTTATGCTGCGAAGTCATAGGGACGGCATTCTTATACTCGGCACCCCATGCCCTTCTCCGCCCCGATGCGAGCTACGCCGGGTCACAAGGTCTTGCACTAGAAACAATCTAGCCGAGAGTTTCCAACACATGGGCTGCCGCGCTGGAGGCCGGGCCTCCCAAACATTGCACCAGCGCCCGGTGAGCGCCGGGTACCTGGTTTGCCCCTCCCTGCCCACGTAGCTGCAGGACAGCTTCCACGACCTGATAGATTCCCGTAGCTCCTCCCGGGTTGCCGCGTGCTTTCAAACCTCCAAAGGTGGCAATGGGCACGGAGCCCCCCAAACCGATTTCGCCATCCTGCGCCAGCCGCCAACCCTGGCCTGGCTCGGCGAAACCAGCGGCTTCCAACGAGAGGGCGGCATAGATCGAAAAGGCATCGTGCAGTTCGAACAGATCCGCGTCTGCGGGCACGATTCCGGCCTGGCGGCAGGCGCGCTCCACGGAAAGCCTGGCGGCGTGGAATGCCAGTGGGTCAGGCCGGTCGTGGAGAGCCAGAGTGTCGGTGACCAGGCTGGACCCGGAGATGCGCACCAGCGGGTGAGAATATTCCGGCGGCAGCAGTTCGCGGCGGGTGAGCAGCAGGGCCGCCGCGCCGTCCGCGTTGGGAGCTACGTCAAACATATTCATCGGTGCGCTCACCATCCCGGCTCGACTGTAAACCTCGGCGCTGATCGCTCTGCGAAACATGGCGTTGGGATTATTGGCCCCATTGGCGTGGGCAGTTACCGGGAACCCGGCAAAGGCCTGGCGCGGGGCCTCAAACTCGTGCAGATACCGGCGCATCAACAAAGCTGCTTGCGAGGCTGGGGTCAGGCCCTGGGCCGATTCAAAGTCGCTATCGATCCCCGAAGCCAGGGCCGCCTCGGTATCCGACCCGATCTTGTCGGTGATTTTTTCCACGCTAACGACCAGGGCAACATCTACGGATCCGGAACTCACGGCCAGATAGCCCTGGCGCAGCGCGGCACCGCCAGAGGCGCCGGCAGATTCGACGGTCGCGGCTTCAATACCGGCCAGGCCGGCGAAGTCGGCGATCAAGGCGCCCAAATGGGCTTGGGCAGAAAGAGTGGAGGCCAGCATATTCCCCACGAACAATGCCTGAGGCCGGAGGCCACCAGCATCTTCTACAGCCGCTTCAATAGCCCGGAAGGCCAATTCGCGCAGGGAGATGTCCCAGTGCTCACCAACCGGGGTTTGCCCAACTCCAGCGATAACAACATCAGTCATAAATGCTCCGTAGCGTAATCCATGAAACGTAAAACGTGACTTCACGCCTCACGTTTCACGCATCACGTATTACGCCCCACGCCTCACTTCATCACCAGTTTTCCCCGCATCCTCGAGTACGTCGCATAATCAATCTCGGTGCGGCGCGCAATGTAATCCGCCGTCCTGGGAGCACCGTCACGCCGGGCGTCGACCGCTTCGGTGACCTGGAGGTCGAAAGCATCTGACCCAGCCCCTGAACCGAAGGAAACCAACAGGATGCGATCGCCCGGTCTGGCAATGTCCAGGACAGCTGTGAGTCCGATGATGGCGGCCCCGGCGTAAGTGTTGCCGATCACCGGAACGAGCAAACCAGGGGCGATTTGCTCCTTGGTAAAGCCCAGCATCCCGGCGACGCGCTGGGGGAATTTGGTGTTGGGCTGGTGAAAGACTGCGTAGGTATAGTCTTTGGATGTGGTTCCCAGAGCTTCCATCAATCCTTTAGCCGCTTCCTGGGTGTGGTGGAAGTAAGCCGGTTCACCCGTAAAACGTTGGCCATGTTCGGGATATTTCTGGTACGCCCTGCGCCAGAAATCCGGTGTGTCAGTCACGTAGGAGTAATTGGCGCTGATAGTCGCCAGGGCGTTTTCAGCCGGACCTAATATAAAAGCCGCGCCGCCAGCCCCGGCAGTGTATTCCAGGGCGTCTCCTGGCTTGCCCTGGGCGATGTCCATGCCGATAGCCAGGGCGTAGTTGGCCATGCCTGAACCGATGAAGCCAATCGCCGCAACCATGGCTTCGGTACCGGCTTTGCAGGCAAACTGCCAATCGGCCGCCTGCACGTTGGGCACCGCGCCAATGGCTTCGGCTACAATGGTGGAGGTGGGTTTGACGGCGTATGGGTGCGATTCGGAACCGACCCAAACGGCGCGGATGTCTGTGGGCAAGATATCGGCCCGCGCCAGGGCGTTGCGGGCCGCTTCAATGGACATGGTGGCGACGTCTTCGTCGATGCCGGCCACAGCTTTTTCTTTGATCGGTAAACCACCCTCGCCTTCTGCCCAAATGCGGGCCACCTCGGTGGCGGGCAGGCGGTAGCGAGGCACGTAAGCACCATATCCAATGATCCCGACCGGACGGCTGGGCTTTAAAAGATCGTTCTCACTGATCATGTTTTCACCTGGTTCACTTCTCTTCCCATTCTCTCAGTATCTCTTCGGCGCGATCGCTGCGCACGGTTTTCTCCTGTACCAGTCTTTCGGCCAGGCGATCTATCACCTCCCCATCGGCGCCTGCGGCGATGGCGACCTGGCGAGCGTGCAGGCCCATGTGTCCGCGCTGGATACCCTCGGTCGCCAGGGCCCGCAGAGCTGCAAGGTTTTGGGCCAGGCCTACGGAGACGATCACCTCGGCCAGCTGACGAGCGTTGGTTACACCCATAAGCTTGAGAGCTGCACCAGCAGCCGGATGCACCCTGGTGGCACCACCAACGATTCCCACCGCCAGCGGCATCTCCAGGGTGCCGACCAGGTTGCCCTCGCCATCCTGCCCCCAGGTGCTCAGGGAGGTGTATCGGCCGTCGCGGGCAGCGTAGGCATGCGCACCCGCTTCGATGGCCCGCCAATCGTTCCCGGTAGCGATGACCACTGCATCCACACCGTTCATGATGCCCTTGTTGTGGGTAGCGGCCCGGTATGGGTCGGCGACGGCGAACCCCCAGGCTGCGATCACGCCGTCCCGCACTTCTCCAGCGCTGTATCGGTCAAAAGCCAGTTCAGCCAGGGGGATCGTGCAGCGAACCCGGGCCAGCCGCCTGTCTGCCAGGTTCGAGAGAATCCGCAGATGGGTCCGCCCACCCGTGATGGATTCGACCAGGGGTGCGAGGCGTTCGACCGCCGTGTTCACCGCGTTGGCACCCATAGCATCGCGCACGTCATAGATCAAGTGCAGGACGAGGAAAGGCCCAATTGGAGAGGCTTCAATCCAACGGACTTCCAGGTCCCGTGGCCCGCCGCCTAACCGCTGCAATACCGGATCGATTAGCGCGGCCTCTGCCAGCAGGCGTTCTTTCTCTTCGAGGATGGCCAGGCGGGCGGAAGCCATGTCGGGAACATCCAGGATCTGTAACTGTCCGATCATCTCCGGCTCGGTAGCATGGGCGATGAACCCGCCGCCCGCGCGAGCTAATTTGGCCATAAAGGAGGCCCCAGCCACCACAGAGGGTTCTTCCACAGCCATCGGCACCAGCACCTCCCGCCCGTTGATTACGAAATTGAGGGCGATGCCTAAAGGCAGCGAGTGAATCCCGATCACGTTCTCGATCATGTGGTCGGCCTGATCGGCGCTAAGACCGGCCTCTCCCGTCAGGGCGGCTAATTCTGCCGGATTCAGCAAAGCGCCGCGTCCGAGTTCTGCGCGGCGTTCGTCCAGTGTCCGGTTATAGAAACCGGGTAGGCGTGATCCCAGGTTATCCGAAGGCATTCAAACTCCATTCTAACACCAAACTCAGAGGCATATATATAGGCGAGAATCCCTCGCAAAAACTATCAGATCGCTCGGAATTTGTGGGTTTGGACTGAGACCAGGGCTTGGGGGCGGGCGTGCGGAGCACGCCCGCCCCCAAGCCCGGCCCTTTCCCGTTAGAAACGGGGGACACTACAAACTACTAAGAATTGGGGTAAAATACGGGTGAGGTGAGGAACGATCAATGGTGTTATTGACGCGAGAGCAGTTAGAAGAGCGTTTACTTGCGCTGCATGAAGCCAGCCTGGAGCTGGTCCGAAACCTCTCCCTGGATAAACTACTAGAAAGGATCGTGCAACTGGCGCGCGAGCAGGCCGGCGCGCGTTACGCTGCACTGGGGGTCGTCGACGATGAAGGCAATCTGGTGCGCTTCATCCCGGTGGGCATGACTCCTGAGGAGATCCGCAAGACCGGCCGCAGGCCGCATGGGCTCGGAATGATTGGGGCCGTGCAGCAAGAGAGGCGGACCATTCGCATCCCGGATATCAGCAAAGACCCGCGCAAAGTTGGCTTCCCCAAAGTACATCCCAGCATGACATCCTTCCTTGGGGTGCCGATCATGCTCGGGGAGCGCCTTTTGGGGGAGCTGTATTTGACGGATAAAGAAGGTCACCTCGAGTTCACCGAGACGGATGAACAGGTGATTGAAATGCTGGCCGCCTATGCGGCGGTGGCCATCAGCAACGCCCAACTTTACAAGGGGATGAAGGACCGCGATGATGCCCTGACCGAAAGCAATCAAGATTTAGCCCTGATCAACCAACTGGCGGCAACGCTGGCCAGTTATATGGAAGTGGACGAGATCCTGGATCAGACCTTGGCTCGCGTGATGGAACACCTCGAGGTAGAGGCCGGTGAGATCTTTTTGACCGAGGAGGGCCGGCAAAGCTTGCGCCTGGCCCTGCACCGGGGCGCAGCGGCGAACGCTTTTTGGACCCGCGAGCGATTCCAGTTCGGAGAGGGATACGTCGGAATTGTGGCGCAAACGGGCAAGCCGCTGGCCAGCGATAACCCTCAGAAAGAGTTGAGATATCTACGCCCGGCGGTGGTGAAGGCAGGCTTTCGCTCAGTGGCCTGTGTACCGCTCACGGCCAGGGGAAGCGTCGTAGGGGTGATGAGTGTGGCCACCCGCCGTGAACGCCGCTTCGATCAGCGCGAGGTTGACCTTCTGTTGGCCATCGGTACCTGGGCCGGGCTTTCGATCGAAAATGCGCGCTTGCGTCGCCAGGGACAGCGATTGGCCGTGCTCGAAGAGCGGGAACGCATTGGGATGGATTTACACGATGGGATCATCCAATCGATCTACGGGGTCGGATTGTCTCTGGATTTAGCCCGCGTCTCGGTTGAGGACGATCCTAAGTTGGCGCAAATGAAGATTGAGCAGGCTATTGACGGCTTGAACAACGCTATTCGAGATATTCGTTCGTATATCCTGGACCTGCGCCCTCGTCAATTTCGTGGTGAGGACTTGATGGCAGGTTTGCAGAAGCTGGTCGATGAGTTCAGCGCCAACGCCTCGTCTGAGGCGAATGTGGTCGGACCCAAGGACGGGTTGGTTACCTTGCCAACGGCAAGTGCCACGGCACTATTCCACATCTGCCAGGAGGCGCTGGCCAACGTCGCCAAGCATGCCCGCGCCACAAAGACGGACATCCGCTTGTGGGCGACGAACAACCGGGTGTTGCTGGAAGTTACGGATGATGGCCTGGGCTTCGACCTGCGCAAGATGAACGCGACCCTGGGCCACGGTTTGTCGAACATGCAGGCTCGTGTTTACAAGGTGGGGGGAGATGTAGAGATTAATTCCGCTCCGGGGGAAGGCACCACGGTAATTGCCTGGGTGCCCAAGCGGGAGTAGCGATTTTTGATCACCAGCCGTAGAAATGCGAAAATCAAACTGGCGCGGTCCTTGCGCCAGCATAAACACCGTGATGCCAGCGGATTGTTCCTGGTCGAAGGCATCCGCCACGTGGGGGAAGCTGTCGAGGCTGGGGCCCGCATCGAAGCCATCTATTACGCGCCGGAACTGCTTAGCAGCCAGTTTGCCCAAGATTTGGTTGAGCAGCAAGCTGCCCGCGGCTTGCAGTGCTACCCGGTTGAGGCGGACGTTTTTGATTCGCTGGTTGAGAAGGAAAATCCCCAGGGAATCATAGCAGTGGTGCACCAGGCACGGCCTTCATTGTCCACATTAATGCCCTACGATTTTCCTTGGGGCGTGGCGGTGGTGGAGCCGCAAGATCCCGGCAACGTAGGCACGATTTTACGTACCGTCGATGCAGTGGGCGCCAGCGGCTTGATCCTGTTGGGGGACAGCGCGGACCCTTACCACCCCACCGCGGTGCGGGCCAGCATGGGGGCTTTGTTCTGGCACCCGGTGGTCAGGGCTTCGTTTGTGGCGTTCGCCAGGTGGGCGCGAGAAAACGATTATCATGTTTACGGCACGTCGGTGCACGCTGAACGGGATTACCGGGAGGTGGAGGTGTACCAGCGGCCATTGATCCTGTTGATGGGCAGCGAGCGGGAGGGGTTGTCGGACGAACAGGCCGCCATCTGTGAGCAGCTGGTTCGATTACCGATGAAGGGCAAGGCCACTTCCCTGAACCTGGCGGTGGCGACAGGGGTGATGCTTTACGAGGTGTTGGGTTCGCTGGGGGTTTAGCCAGCCATTTCGTCGAGCCTGGCCTGGATTTGCTGGTATATCTCTGGATGATTACCTTCATCGTACCTCGTGGAGATTACGAAAAATCGGCGCCAGAGCTCGGTAAGTCTCGCGATACTCTTGATACAAATCATCGTAACGTTCCCGGTATTTTGAATCAGGAGTGACAACGCGACCGGTCTCAATCAGATCGTCAACCGCCTCGACGCTGGGATAGACCCCCATCCCCACCGCCACCGTCAGGGCGGCGCCCATGGCGCCAGCCTCCAGGGGGTGTTTGACGACCTGCAATTGGCGGCCAGTGACATCGCTGATAATTTGGGTCCAGACCGGGCTGGTGCTGCCCCCGCCGATGGCATTGAGGGTCTCTACGCCCAGCCCCTGCCGTTCCAGGGCTTCACAAATCCAGCGCAGGTGATAGGCCACCCCTTCCATGACCGCGCGGGCGAAGTGAGCCTTGGTATGGCTGAGCGAAATGCCAACCCAGGCACCCCGAGCATAATGATCCAGGACGGGAGCGCGCTCGCCCGACAACCAGGGAGCGAACAGTAACTTATCCGATCCTGGCTCCACGCTGCCCGCCATCTCGCTCAAGAATTGGTACGTCGAGATCCCCCTTTCTTTGGCTTGCCGGGATTCGAGCTGGCAGAGGGTTTCGCGGAACCACATCAGCGCGCCACCGCCGGTCTCCATCTCACCAGCGATAATCCACTTTGTAGGGTCGATGTGGTTCAATGCCCAGAATGGTTTGTCCGGGTCGTTATGAAACTGGCTGCTGGAGACCCCGATCCAGGTGGCCGTCCCCACGCAGAGATGGGCCTTGCTGTCTGCATTGGCCCCGGCTCCGGTCTGGGCGACGGCTACATCGCCGGCGCATACGACCACCGGGGTTCCGGGGAGCAAGTTGGTGATCGTGGCGGCCTGCGGGGTGACTTCACCAATCACCTCGGTGCAGGGGTAGGCATCCGGAAGCATGGAGAGCGGGATGCCCAGGCGATCGCAGGCTGCCTGCGACCAGGCCTTTTCGTGTGGATCGAAAAGGAAGTACACCGAAGCGCCATGCCAGTCGATGGCGATCTTTCCGGTGAGCTGAAAGAGGATGTACTCTTTGCAGTCGAGCAGTCTATGAGTGCGCTCCCATAGCTCGGGACGTTCTTCTTTTATCCACAGGATCTTGGGAATGATGTCCTTGGCGGTGGGGATATTGCCGGTGTGCTGGAAGAGGAAACCTGGCGTATCGCCGGCGAGAATCTCATCGGCCTGCCGCACGCTGCGCACGTCCAGCCAGCTCAACATCTGGGTGAGGGGTCGGCCGTGCTCGTCGACGGGCAGCAGGTTGAACATCTGGGCGGAAATGCCCAGGCCAAGGATCTCAGCCGGGGCTACGCCGGAGTGAGTTAAGACATCGCGCGTAGTTTTGGCAACAGCCTGCCACAATTCTTCCGGATCCTGTTCAACCCAGCCGGGGTTTGGATAAGCGCGGCCATATTCCTGGTACTCGGAGTGAACGATCCGGCCGCGCAGGTCGGTGAGTACGGCTTTATCGCCTCCGGTGCCGGTGTCATGGGCGAGGATGTATTTCTTTTCCATAGAGTTTTGTTATGGAGATCCTATCCGAATTGGCTTGCGCCAATAGGTGAAGAGGAGTAAACTAGATAAATCTCATGTCTTTACGCAGGATCGAATGAATCCAAGTAAGTATATAACAAAAGTGAGCGCTCAGCCGTGGGGAAAGCGTCGTTAAACGTTTGAGAATTTCAACACCACGGACACAAAGGAATACACAAACGATTACGAAGAACGAATATAGATAACACTTGATGCCCTTGGTGGTATCCGTAGTGTCCTTTGCGTTAAAAAAATTGGATCTCGTTCCGAATGGCCTGAACACTTACTGACAAAAAACCATGGATCTAACCATGACAGAAAAAGAGAAAAGAGCAGCAGAATTCGGCTATTACTTCTTTCCAAAGAGATACCCTCACGCGCCCGGCTATCCGCGCTTGCAGGTCAACCTGATCGATAGCCCTACCTTCCAGCATTACGATCCGGAATATTTGGATATCCGGGTCGCCAGGAATATGAGGCCTGGCCAATCGCCCCGGGTCGAGGTTTTGAAAATCTATCACCCCTGGACCTTGAAGGGCGAATATAAGGTTTGCGCCGGTCCCGTGGTGCTGACCGACCGCGTAGGCAAGGAGGTGGAAGTCTTTACTTTTGGGGGCGATTTGCACATCCAGCTGCAGGAGGATCATACAACCTGTTCCCATGAATCTCCAGCGCCGATTTTGGAGATCAAGCCAGGCGATGACATCCCCAGGATCCTCGCCGAGGAGATGGAGATCATCTTGGCCGAAAGACGCGCGGCCTGGATTCCCAATGAAGATGACTTTGAGCGGCGATTGGCGAGAGCTGGTCCTATCGACCTCTACGTCGCCTGTCTGGATTTCCTGAGGAAAAAATACGAGAAGTACCCCCATAAAGAGCTGCCGCATGCCTACCATTTTCTCAGCTTTCTCCATGAGGAGATCGATGCCCTTCGAAAGTTGGGCATCTGGCCCTTTTTGGTGCCCGGGATGGACAAGTTACTGTGATCCGAACCGTGTTACGAAAGTTTCTTAACCCCAAATACCCATTTTTAGCCATTGTTATCCTTGCGATCCTGCTGGTGGTGACGGGCAAATCACAGGCGGTTCAGGTTTCAGGTGATGTGCGGGTCTTTGTCAAGTATGCTCCCGGCCGAAAAGCCCCAGTTGAGCAACTCCTCCATCAGTCCGGTGCCCACTTCCACTATAAATTCGACCGCTTGAACACGGTTGTGGTAACCCTGCCTGGAGGGGCCTTAGGGCGCCTGGAAACTAATCCTTTCATCTTGCGGGTTGAGCAGGACGCACCCCGCTACCCTTTTTCCGAGGCTCTAGCCCGGCCCTCGATCCAAGATTTGGCGTATGCGGTCGGTGCGCAAGGTCAAACAGTGCCCTATGGTGTAGATGCCGTACAGGCCCGCGACGTCTGGGACCAGAACCGAGATGGGGTAGTGGACACCGGCGCACCTACCGGGCAGGGACGGGTAGTCTGTATCATCGACAGCGGGTATTACGCCGATCACGAAGATCTGCCGGGGAAAGGTGTGGTGTCGGGGTATTCGCAAATCCCCGGTGAGAATTGGTGGGAAGACGGTTTTGGACACGGCACGCACGTTGCCGGCACCATCACCGGGTTGAACAATTCGCTCGGCATCGTCGGCGTGACGCCGGGCACGCTTACGGTATACATCGTAAAAATATTCAACAACAATGGGAGCTGGACCAACAGTTCCGACCTGATCGATGCAGCCAACCGCTGTGCAAACAACGGGGCCAATGTGATCAGCATGAGCCTGGGCGGATCTGTTAAAGTCAAATCTGAGGAAGATGCCTTCCAACAATTATATGACCAGGGTGTGCTCTCAGTGGCTGCTGCGGGAAATGACGGCAACAATCAAATGAGCTATCCGGCCTCCTATCCCTCGGTGATCTCCGTAGCGGCGGTCGACCAGAACAACCTTGTGGCGGATTTCTCGCAGAAAAATAACCAGGTTGAGCTGGCTGCGCCTGGCGTAGAGGTCTTAAGCACGGTGCCTTTCCTGGAGACAAATACGCTCACCGTGGATGGCCAGGTGTTCAATGGCAATCAGATTGAATTCGCTGCCCGCGGTACCGTCACCGGTGTCCTGGTCGACGGCGGGTTATGTGACGGTACCGGTAGCTGGAGCGGAAATATCGTTCTCTGTGAGCGAGGCACGAACACCTTCTTTGAAAAGGTGTCCAATGTCCAGGCCAGTGGTGGGTCAGGTGCCGTGATCTACAATAACGCCGCTGGTAACTTTTCGGGTACGCTGGGTCAGGGCAATACTTCTACGATCCCTGCAATTAGCCTCAGCCAGGAGGACGGCCAATACTTGGTTGGGAACCAGTTGGGTGCTAACGGAGATCTGGAAAGCATCTCGGCCCAAGGCAGTGGCTACGAGGCCTGGAGTGGCACTTCCATGGCGACCCCTCATGTTTCAGCAGTGGCGGCCTTGATCTGGAGCGCGGATGCATCCTGGACCAACCTGCAGATCCGAGCAGCTCTACAGCAGACGGCCTTGGATTTGGGTGCTTCAGGTCGGGATAACGCCTACGGATACGGGTTGGTTCAAGCCGCCAGTGCCCTGCAATTTTTGATGGATCATAAGCCCACAGCCACCCCAACGGCAACCTCAACTGGAACGCCGGTTCCAACCCTTACGAGCACGTTCACGCCTACGCCGGCCAGCAGCGCTACCAATACGCCAACCCCTACCCGAACGGGTACGCCGACGCCCACCGCAACGAGTACCTCCACACAGACTCCAACCGCAACTTTAGCCCTTGCTCCGACTGGCAGCGCTACGGGCACCCCGGCGTCCGCGCCAACCTTGACCCATACGCCCAAGGCTACCCACGCGTCGACAGATACACCTGTACCTACCTCGAGCGGTCCCACCCCGATCCCAATTGGCGGGGATGGTTTCCGGATATACCTGCCCGCCATCCTGTTGAACCTGCCAGCCCCCTGACAACTTACGGGTCTCTCACTTTCACCGGATGAGACCCGGATTTTCCATTAGAAATGGGAGAGCCCAATTGATTTTCCATCAGGACACCGGATGCCAGAGTTGCGAAAGCACGATGGCAATCGTTGCCAGAAGCGCTCCGATGGCCGTGAACACTACACTGATCTCTAAGGTTTCCCGCCTGGTTATAAAGGATATCGGCAGATTCTGGAAAACGTTCTTAAGTTCGTTCGCGCTCGAGGCCGAGTAATATTCTCCGCCAGTCGAATCCGCAATTTGGATCAGGGTCGCCTCGTCAATCCCCCTGCGGAACCCGCCCCCAAATCCGCCCCCAAATCCGAATTGTTGCCTTCCATCAAAAGAGTTCTCGCCCAGAAATCCTTGATCGCAAAAAGAAAATGGTGCTCCCTGCTCAGTGCCGAATCCGATAGTATAGACGCGCACTCCCCGGTCAGCCGCCTGTTGGGCCGCATCCAACGGCAATGGTCCCGTATTACTGGCTCCATCCGTGAGCAGGACAACGATGTGCGGCACGTAGGTCCCTTCTGGCATTGGCGTCAACTGGGTTGGTGTCGCGGGGTCGGATTCGGTCGGCGCTACGCGCGGATCGACCTCGGCGATCGCGTCCAGCGAAGTAAGTATGCCGCTGCCAATGGCCGTTCTTCGAGCTGTAACCAGTTTGTTGATGGCGGCTTCCAGCGCTTTCCGGTCGTTTGTGGGCGGCTGGACTAACTCCGCAAAACCTGCAAATGCTACGATGCCGATCTGCGTATTGGAATTCTGGCTCCGGATGAACGAAAGGGCAGCAGATTTCGCAGTCGCCAGGCGATTGGGTGGGATATCTGTCGAACACATGCTTCGCGACACATCGATTGCCAGGATAACCGTGGTTTGGCTGGTGGGCACGAGCATAGTGGTCACGGGCCGGCTTAATGCCATTACCAGGCTGGTCAGTCCCAAGAGAAACAGCGTAAAGGGTAGGTGCCGGCGCCAGCGTGACTGCTGCAAAAGCGCCTCGCGCATCAGGGCCAGGCTCGAATAGCGCACTGCAAAACGCCGCCGCCGTCTTAATGTCCAGATATATGCGGCTAAAATCAGAGGGACCATTCCCAGCAACAGGAGGAAACCAGGCCAGAGCAAGTTCATCTTCTACCTCCAAACCATAATCCCCCTACTATTTGAGAAGATAACGCCAGTGAATTCATGGAATCCGCCCGAACCATAAGAGTGAAAACGTGCCGCCGAACAGCATGATGAGGATGCTGATGCCCGCAAATATCGATGTGACTTCGGTCTTTTCCGGCTTGGTAACCAGTTGCGGATCGAGATTGTCGTAGATCGTGCGTAGATCTTGCTCGCTCTCAGCTTTGAAATAGGTCCCATCGGTGAGCTGTGAGATTTGCTGCAGCATCCCCTCATCCAGGTGCGTCACGACCGTGAAGCCATTGACGTGTAGGGGAATCCCCGCCGCGCTGCCAATGCCAATTGTGTAGATGCGCACCCCGCGGTCTGCAGCCGCCTGCGCCGCGGCGAGTGGATCCGGAGATTGGGTGTTCTCCCCATCCGTGAGCAGAACAATGATGGCGGGCATATACGTCCCTTTGGGAACGGGCGTCGGGGTGGGCATTGGGGTGAGGTTGTCAGTAGCATTGGCGGCTTGTCCGGCGTTCACGGCGATCTCGTTGAGGGAGGCGAGAATGCCGTGCCCGAGAGAGGTGCCCCGTTGCGGCGTGAGCCGTTCGATCGAGGCGAGAATGGCTTCC